>NZ_JBFUJP010000039.1:0-43789 GCF_056401315.1 Rhodococcus sp. P4_F5
CCACCGAGGTGCCGCTGAACCCGCAGCGTGTGGTCGTCCTCGAGCCGGTTCACCTCGATACCGCGGTCGCCCTCGGCACCATCCCGGTGGGGACCACCGTCCTGAGCGAGACCGTGGGCGTGCCGTCGTACCTGGGCCCCGAGGCCGCCGCCGCAACCACTGTCGGAATCGTGCCGACCCCGAACGTCGAGAAGATCGCGTCGCTGAAGCCGGATCTGATCATCGGCACCGACACCCGGCACGCCGATCTCTACGACCGATTCGCCGCCATCGCCCCGACTGTCTACATGGCCTCGCAGGCGGATCCCTGGCAGGACAATGTGCGACTGGTCGCGTCGGCGCTGAACAAGCCCGCCGAGGCCGAGACCCTCCTCGGCGACTACGAGCGACGGTGCGACCAGATCGCCACCAAGTTCGGCACCACCGGGAAGACCGCGCAGCTCATCCGTCCACGGTCGGAGAACCTGACGCTGTACGGCCCCACCTCGTTCGCGGGCAGCACACTCGAATGCGCGGGATTCACCACGCCCGAACGGGACTGGGAGAACTCGATCTCGGTCGACCTGTCGCCGGAACGGGTGGGAGAGGCGCGGGCCGACATCGTGCTGGCCACGACCGCGAAGCCCAGCGACCGTACGACGGTTCCGAGCATCCTCTTCGACGCCTTCCCCGACGTGCACCTGGTCGACACGTCCTTCTGGATCACCGGCGTCGGTCCGCTGGGCGGCATGACCGTCCTCGACGACATCGAGCGGATCCTGAGCTCCGCGCCGTAGTCGTTCGCGACATCCACCGAACCCGGACCGGCCCCACTGGATGTTCCAGTGGGGCCGGTCGTATCGCATGTCAGCCCAGCGGGGTGCCCACGTAGTTCTCGGCGATCAGGGTGCGGCCGGCGACCGAGCGGGTCACCATGTCGAGCTCGGCGACCTGACGCTTGTGGTCGAAGCCGGACGCGTCGGGCAGGCGGTGCATCATCGACGACATCCACCAGGAGAAGTGCTGCGTGCGCCAGATTCGCGGCAGCACCGTCTCGGTGTAGTCGTCGAGCGGGCCACGGTTGCCGGCCTCGAAGAACTCGGCCATGCCCTTCGAGAGCACGTAGACGTCGGCCACGGCCAGGTTCAGGCCCTTGGCGCCGGTCGGCGGCACGGTGTGTGCGGCGTCGCCGGCGAGGAAGAGGTTGCCGTGCTGCATCGGCTCGCACACGAAGCTGCGGAACTGCAGGATCGACTTCTCGAAGATCTTGCCGTCCTTGATCTCCGCGCCCTCACCGTCGACCCGGGCGTGCAGCTCGGACCAGATGCGGTCGTCGGACCAGTTGTCCACCGAGTCGTCCGGGTCGACCTGGAGGTAGTGCCGCTGGACCTGCGGGGTGCGGGTGCTGATCAGCGCGAACCCACGCGGGTGGTTGGCGTAGATCAGTTCCTCGGACGACGGCGGCGCCTCGGCGAGGATGCCGAACCAGGCGAACGGGTACTGACGGAAGTGGTCCTGGCGGATGGCCGGCTCGGGGATGAGCTTGCGGGTCTTGGTGCGCGAGCCGTCGCAGCCGCCGACCAGGGCGCAGGTGACGGTCTGCGGGTTGCCGTCCGTGTCGGTGTACGTGATGTACGGCTGGTCGGAGGTGTGGTCGTGGACCTCGACGTCGGAGACGCCGAACCGGATGTCGCCACCGTCCGCGATGCGCTTGGCAATGAGGTCCTTGAGCACCTCGTGCTGCGGGTAGACCGTCACCGCGCGGCCGTCGGTGAGCTCGTCGAACGCGATGCGGTGCCCGCGGCCGCCGAACCGCAGCTCGATGCCGTGGTGCTCGAGCCCCTCGACCTTCAGCCGGTCGCCGAGGCCGGTCGCGGTCATGAGGTCGACGGTGTTCTGCTCGAGCACGCCCGCACGGATGGTGCCCTCCACCTCTTCCCGGGTGCGGGCCTCCAGCACGACGGATTCGATGCCGCGCAGGTGCAGCAGGTGGGACAGCATCAGTCCGGCCGGGCCGGCGCCGACGATGCCGACCTGGGTGCTCGGGTTGGTCATGCGGATACTCCTCGGTAGCTCGTGATCGCCACCACTGTTCCCGCGGCGGTTCCGGTGCGATACCGCGACTTTCACTCAGTGAAAGAAATCTCCGTCGCCGACCCTGAGACGTCCGTCACGACATTCCGCGCGAGATGCCCCGCGCGGCGGCTCGCAGGGCGGGGATGAGCGGGGCCGGATCGTCGGCCGCCCGGACGACGACGGAGATGGACGCGACCACGGCGCCGTTGGCGCGCAGGATGGGCGCCGCGACCGCCAGCGTGCCGACGTTGAGGTGCTCACGGCACACGATGTAGCCGGCGCGCCGGATCTCGGCGAGCGTCGACCGCAGCCGGTGCTCGGTGGTGATGGTGTTCGGGGTGAACCGGGCCAGCCCGGCCTCGAGGACCTCGGCCAGCAGATCGGCTCCCCCGTGCGCGAGCAGGACCAGCCCGCCGCTCGACGCATGCAGGGGCAGCCGACCGCCTGCGCGCCCCACCACAGTCACCGCCCCACGTGCGGAAAGCCGCTCGATGTACAGGGCCTCGAGCCCCTCGCGCACGATCAACTGGACGTTCTCGTGGGTAGCCTCGTAGAGGTCCTCGAGGTAGGGCATTGCGACCTGCCGGAGCCCGTGCGCGCGGGGTGCCAGCGCCCCCAGCTCCCAGAGCCGCACGCCGATCTCGTAGCGCCCGTCCGCGTCGCGCTCGAGGGCGCCGTGGTCCGCCAGTTGCCCACACAACCGGTGCACCGTCGGCAACGGCAGACCGGTGCGCCGGCTCAGCTCGGACTGCGTCAGGCGCGGCCGCTCGACACTGAAGGAGTTCAGCACCAGGAAGGCCCGAGCGAGCATGCTGCGGTCGACGGCGTTCACCTCACTCACGCGTCCAGTGTGGCCGCCGCGTCGCCGCGATGACCTACCACCCCCGCGGTCCGCCCGCTTGACATTCGAATGTGATCCACCAAACAATGACGTCTGCCAAAAAATGAACGGTGGTTCGCATCGCGAACGCCTGTGGATTCCGGAGAGTGAATGAGCACCATCGAACGACCGTTGACCCGCGGTTCGACCGCAATGTGGGTAGCACCGCTCTGCTGGATCGCCGTCCTGCTCGACGGCTTCGACCTGGTCGTACTCGGCGCCGTCATCCCCTCGCTCCGCGAGTACGGGGACTGGAACCTGAGCACGGGCGCCATCACCGCCATCTCGACGTTCGGCCTCGTCGGCATGACCATCGGCGCACTGGTCATCGGCACCCTCACCGACGTCATCGGGCGGCGCCGGGCACTGATCTACGCGGTGGCCGCCTTCTCGATCGTCACCCTGCTGTGCGCCGTCGCCCCGAACCCGTTCGTCTTCGGGCTGCTCCGCTTCATCGCGGGCATCGGCCTGGGCGGCGCGCTGCCCACCGCACTGGCCCTGGTCAACGAGTTCTCGAAGAAGCAGGGCGGCGGGTCGGCCTCGACCCTGCTGATGACCGGCTACCACGTCGGCGCCGTCGCGACGGCCGCGCTGGCCCTGGTGATGATCGAACCCTTCGGCTGGCACTCGATGTTCGTCATCGGCGCGGCGCCCGCGATCGTGCTGATCCCGCTGATGATCCGGTACCTGCCGGAGTCGCCGTCCTTCCTGCTCTCCAAGGGCCGCCGCGACGAGGCCGAGGCCATCGCCGCGCAGTACGGCCTCACCCTCGAGCCGGCGCCGGCCGCCGACGCAGCCGCCACCGCCACCAACCCGGTCAAGACGCTCTTCTCGCCGAAGTTCCTGCGGAACAGCATCGCCATCTGGGTCACCTCGTTCATGGGCCTGCTGCTGGTGTACGGCCTCAACACCTGGCTGCCGACGATCATGCGTGAGGCCGGCTACGAACTCGGCGCGGCCCTGACGTTCCTGCTGATCCTCAACGCCGGCGCCATCGTCGGCCTGCTCGTCGCGGGCCGCGTCGCCGACAAGATCGGGCCCCGCGCCGCCGCCATCGTGTGGTTCACCGGCGCGGCCATCTTCCTCGCGGCGCTCAGCATCGACGTCGCGGGCGGCATCTACGTGCTGGTCTTCCTGGCCGGTTGCTTCGTCTTCAGCGCCCAGGTGCTCGTGTACGCCTTCACCAGCGCCAACCATCCGGCGGCCATCCGCGCGACCGCCCTGGGCTGGTCCGCGGGCGTCGGCCGGGTCGGCGCGATCTGCGGCCCCCTCCTCGGCGGCGCGCTGCTCGGCGCCGGCTACGCGGTGCCCTGGGGCTTCTACGCCTTCGCCCTGGTCGGCCTGATCGGCCTGATTGCGATCTCCTCGACCCGCAACCTCGGCACCGACTGACCAACCTGACGCAGGAGGGCCGACCGGGATTCCCGGTCGGCCCTCCTGCGTCGGTGGGTGCCGGCTAGCCGATGGGTGCGAGCGCGGGCCGCTTGGCGCTGACGCCGTCGCCCGAGGAACTGCCCCGCACGCGCCGACCGACCCACGGCACCAGGAAGTCCTTGGTCCACGCGAGATCGGCGCGCCGCCGCGACGCCTTGTCGGTGGGCAGGTCGGGCCCCAGCGAGTCCCTCTCGATCCGGTGCGGGGCGCCGAGCGTCCCGAGTACCCGGATCGCCATGTTCTGGTGTCCGGGGGTGGACATGTGCAGGCGGTCCCAGTCCCACATCCGCAGGTCCTGGTACTCGTCGAAGCGCCAGAAGTCGACCAGCGTCGCGCCGTGCCGGTCGGCCACCTCCCGCACCAGTTCGTTGTAGATCGCGGAGCGGCCCCGCAGCTTGCCGAACACCGCCGACCAGCCCGCGTCGAACGCCGTCCACATCAGCACCGTCGCGCCGGTCGCCGTCAGCTTGCCGATCGCCTCGTCGTACCGCGCGGCCAGCGCGTCGAGGTCGACCCTCGGCCGCATCAGGTCGTTGCCACCCGCGTAGATCGTGACGAGATCGGGTTCCATCGCGATCGCGGCGTCGAGCTGTTCGTCGACGATGGGCCCGAGCAGCCGACCGCGGACGGCCAGGTTGGCGTAGCCGAAGTCCGCGTCGCGCCGGGCCAGCTCCTCCGCCACCCGGTCCGCCCAGCCGCGCAGGCCGTTCGGTCGGGTCGGGTCGGGGTCGCCGACGCCCTCGCTGAACGAGTCACCGAGTGCGACGTACCTGTGGAATACGGGTTCCTGCGGCATCATGCCCCCCAGTATTTCAGTAGCAAAGCTAAGAAATCTGGAATCGGTGCCGAATCACACGTCGGTGCTGAAGCGGACGCCACCGTCGGGCAGGGCCACGCCGGGCCACACCCGGGCGCCGCGCAGCAGTTCGCAGCGCGCGCCGATGTCGGCGCCGTCGCCGATCACGGCGTCGCGGACCAGTGCCCGCGGGCCGATCCGCGCACCGAACCCGACGATCGAGCGCTCCACCGTCGCGCCGGCCTCCACCACAGCACCGTCGAACAGGATGGCGCCGTCGAGTCGCGCCCCGGCACCGACCTCCGCGCCCCGGCCGACCACGGTCCCGCCGATCAGCACGGCCCCCGGCGCCACTCCGGCCCCCGGGTGCACCAGTGCCTCGCCGCGCGGGCCGGTCAGCGCCGGGGACGGCGCGATGCCGCGGACCAGGTCCGCCGAGCCGCGGACGAAGTCCTCCGGGGTCCCCATGTCACGCCAGTACGCGGCGTCCACGTGACCGAACACCCGCCGGCCGTCCGCCAGCAGTCCGGGGAACACCTCCCGCTCCACCGACACCGGGCGACCCGCCGGGATCTTCTCGATGATCTCGCGCCGGAACACGTAGCAGCCGGCGTTGATCTGGTCGGTCGGCGGATCCTGCGTCTTCTCCAGGAAGTCGGTGACCCGGCCGTTCTCGTCGGTCGGCACGCAGCCGAATGCGCGGGGATCGCCCACCCGGACCAGGTGCATCGTCACGTCCGCGTCGGTGGCGGCGTGGGTGTCCAGCACCGCCCGCAGGTCGGTACCGCCGAGCACGTCGCCGTTGAACACGACCACGTTGTCGGCGCGCAGCTTCGGGAGCACGTTGCGGATGCCGCCGCCGGTGCCCAGCGGCTCGGTCTCGGTGACGTACTCGAGTTCGAGGCCCAGCTCGGAACCGTCGCCGAAGTGCTCCTCGAAGACCTCCGCCTTGAACGACGTGCCGAGCACCACGTGGGTGATGCCCGCGGCCCGGATCCGGGCCAGCAGGTGCGTCAGGAAGGGCAGGCCCGCCGTCGGCAGCATCGGCTTCGGCGCCGACAGGGTCAGCGGCCGCAGCCGCGTGCCCTTGCCTCCGACCAGCACGACCGCGTCCACCGCGTCATTTCGCACAATCTCGTTCCCCACGATGTCATTGCCCCCAAAGTCATCCGACATGGCCGGTTGTCTCCTCTTCGTTCGCACGATTGCGCACCGCCGACGCCACGGCGATCTTCGACCGCACCGCCAGACCGCCCTTGAGCGCCCACCGCACCGGAGCCTGCCACCAGTGCGGATGCCGGTCCGCCTGGAACCGGTAGGCGCTCTGGTGGTGAGCCGGCAGCATCAGTTCGGGGTGGCGCCCGGCCGCGTGACCCTTGGTATGGGTGACCTCGGCGGACGGGACGAACACGTTGAGCCAGCCGGCCCGGCCCAGCCGGTCGCCGAGGTCCACGTCCTCCATGTACATGAAGTAGCGCGAGTCGAAGCCGTTGACGGCGTCGAACGCGTCGCGGCGCATCAGCAGGCAGGACCCGGACAGCCAGCCGACCGCACGCTCGGAGACCTGCTCGTTCTCCTGACGGTAGCGCTGCGTCCACGGGTTCGACGGCCACACCGTGCCGAGCACCGCGTGCCCGGCGCCGGACACCAGTCCGGGGACCTCGCGGGCGGACGGGTAGACGCTGCCGTCGGGCTCGAGCACCATCGGCCCGAGTGCGCCGGCCCGCGGCCAGCGCTCGGCGGCGGCGAGCATGGTGTCGATGGATCCGGCGCCCCAGCGGATGTCGGGGTTCGCGACGACGACGAACTCGCACGCGGGGTCCAGCTCGGCGACCGCGCGGTTGATCGCGCCTCCGTAGCCGATGTTCTCCCCCGTGCGCAGCAGGCGCACGTTCTCGTTCGAGGCGGCGGCCGCCTCCGGCGCACCGTCTGTCGAACCGTTGTCGACCATGACGACCTGCGTCGTCAACCGGGTTGCGTCCTGGAGGCTGTCCAGGAACTCCTGGAGATGCCTGCCGGGCGAATAGGTAACCGTCACCACGGCCAGCTGCGAACTCACGCGGGCAACCTTAGTCGCAGACCGCGGGCACCTCCGCCAGGGCCGCCTCCAGCGCCGCGCGCCACGGCCGCAGCGGGGTCAGACCCGCCGTCGCCCACGCCGCCGGGGAGAGCACCGAGTAGGCCGGACGAGGGGCGGGCCGCGGGAACTGCGCGGTGCCGCAGGGGCGTACCCGTTCCGGGTCCGCGCCCACGGCGGCGAACACCGCGCGGGCGAGGTCGAACCAGCTGGCCTGCCCGGAGTTGGTCGCATGCAGGACGCCCCTGACCGCGTCGCGGCCGGCCAGCTCGAGCAGTCCGGCCGCGAGGTCACCGGCGAAGGTCGGCGAGCCGACCTGGTCGTCCACCACGTCGACGTGGTCGCGCTCGCGTTGCAGCCTCAGCATCGTGGCCACGAAGTCGGATCCGGTCCCGGTGTACACCCAGGCGGTGCGGACCACCACCGCGGCCGGGTCCGCGGCCAGCACCGCCCGCTCCCCCGCCAGCTTGGTCCGCCCGTATACGGTCCGGGGACCCGTCGGCGCGTCCGGCTCGTACGGGACGGTCGCGTCGCCGGCGAACACGTAGTCGGTCGAGACGTGGACCAGCCGGGCGCCGACGCGCGCGGTGGCCTCGGCAAGGGTGCGCGGCCCGTCGACGTTCACCCTGGTCGCGGCGGGCTCGTCGGACTCTGCGGCGTCGACCGCGGTGTACGCGGCGCAGTTGAGCACCACCGAACCGGGCCGAACAGCCGCGGCCACGGCGTCGGGGTCGGTGATGTCCAACTCGCCCGACCCCAGGCCGACGACGTCCAACCCGAGAGTGGCACCACGGCGGAGCAACTGGGTACCGAGCTGGCCACGGGCGCCGGTCACAAGGATCTTCGTCACATCGGAAAGTCTGGCACGCCGGTCCGAGGTCCGAGACCGGGGCCGTTTCGTCAGTAGCCTGAGACCGGGTCGAAGGGACACCGTATCGACAGGAGGACCCAATTCGTGCCGGACAGCAAGGTGCGCGGCGGCAGTACGCCGGGCCGAAGACCGCCCAGGGGTGATCGGTCGCGCCCGACCACCTCGGCGGGCGGGCTGACCGCCCACCCGGGACGACTGGCCCTTGCCATCGTGTCGGCGCTGGTCCTCGTGGTCACCGGGTTCGCCTGGCGCAGTGTCGACGCCCTCGAGGCCAACCTCGCCACCGCCCGACTCGGGCTCGGCGGCACCAAGGACGGCGCGCTGGACATCCTGATGGTCGGCACCGACAGCCGCACCGACGCGCACGGCAACCCCCTATCGCAGGGCGAGCTCGACTCGCTGCGCGCGGGCGACGCCGAGGCCGACAACACCGACACCGTCGTGCTGATCCGGGTGCCCGTCGACGGCAGTTCCGCGACCGCCCTGTCGATTCCGCGCGACTCCTACGTGGACGTCCCGGGCATCGGCAACTCCAAGATCAACGCCGCGTTCGGCGCGACCAAGGCCACCGAACTCGACCGGCTGAAGGCGGAGGGCGAATCCGACTCCGAGGCCGAGCAGCAGGCCACCCAGGCCGGCCGCGAGGCCCTGATCAAGTCGGTCGCGAACCTCACCGGGGTGACCGTGGACCACTACGCGGAGGTCGGTCTGCTGGGATTCGTCCTGCTCACCGATGCCGTCGGCGGCGTCGACGTGTGCCTGAACAACCCGGTGGACGAGTGGATGTCCGGGGCCAAGTTCCCGGCGGGCGAGCAGACCCTCCGCGGCGCCGACGCGCTGTCCTTCGTCCGGYAGCGACATGACCTGCCCCGCGGCGATCTCGACCGCATCGTCCGCCAGCAGGTGTTCATGGCMTCGCTGGTGCACCAGGTGCTCTCCGCGAAGACGCTGAGCAACCCGAGCAAGCTGAGCCAGCTCAGTTCCGCGGTACAGCGCTCGGTGGTGATCGACGACGACTGGGACATCCTCGGTTTCGCCAAGCAACTGCAGGGTCTCGCCGGCGGCGAGGTCAAGTTCGAGACGATCCCGGTCGTCGACATCAACGCGACCACCGACTACGGCGAGTCCATCGTGCAGGTCGATCCCAAGGCGGTCCGCAAGTACGTGGCCTCGCTCGCGGGCCAGGGCGAGGACACTGACTCCGACGCGGAGTCGACACCGTCGGTGGACCCCTCGACCGTGACGGTGGACGTCGCCAACGACAGCGGAATCGGCGGGCTGGCGACACGGGTCGCGGAGGCGTTGTCCGCGAAGGGCTTCCTCGAGGGCGCGGTCGGCAACAACACCGGCACGTCGGTGAGCACCAGCCGGATCCTTGCCGCCGACTCCGACTCCGACGGCGCGAAGTCGGTCGCCGCGGCGCTCGGCGGGCTGCAGGTGGTCGGCGACCCGTCGCTGCCGGCGGACACCGTGCGGGTGGTGCTCGCCACCGACTACTCGGGTCCCGGTTCCGCCTCGGCCACCACGTCCGGTTCCGCCGAACCGACCTCCGACATCGTCGAGAAGGGCACCAACACCACCCCGGTCACCCCGGGGCCGGCCATCGATGCCGGCCGCAAGGGACCCCAGTGCGTGAACTGACGCGGTGTGTGAACTGATGGCCGTTCGACTGGTGCAGTGCGCCAACTAGAGAAAGCGGATTCGTGAGCGAGACCAACCTGACCGCGGCCCTGCTCGACCCGATCCTGCAGCGGGACCCGGCGCGGCCGCGCGTCACCTACTACGACGACGCCAGCGGCGAGCGCATCGAGCTGTCCGCGCTCACCCTCGCGAACTGGGCTGCCAAGACCGCGAACCTGCTGCGCGACGAGTTCGGTCTACTGCCGGGGGCCCGGGTGAGCGTGCTGCTTCCCGCGCACTGGCAGTCCGCCGCCGTCCTGCTCGGCTGCTGGTGGACGGGTGCGGAGGTGCTGCTGACCGCCGCCGACGACGCGGACCTGGCACTGGTCACCGCCGAGGGACTGGACGAGGTCGCGGACCTGCCCGAGGTGGCCGTGCTGTCCCTCGACGCGTTCGGTCGCCCGGCCGACAACCTGCCGGTGGGCGTGACCGACTACGCGACCTCGGTGCGGGTGCACGGCGACCAGTTCCGCCCCGACGCGGCGGCGGCCGGCGCACCGGCCCTGGACGGCCGGACCGTCGCCGAGGTCCTGGCGGAGGCTCGCGAATCCGCGGCGGCGCAAGGCTTCTCCACCGACGACCGGGTGCTGTCCACCACCGGGTGGTCGACCACCCGCGAGCTGACCGACGGACTGCTGGCCGTGCTGGCGGCCGGAGCCTCGCTGGTGCAGGTCGCGAACCCGGACGAGCAGAGGTCCGAGCGTCGCGTCGCGAGCGAGAAGGTGACCCGGGTGCGGGCAGGCTAGCCGCTCAGCCCACCCAGGCTGCCGAGGCCGCCCATGCCCAAGCCGCCTCCCAAGCCACCGCCGTCACCGCCGCCGTTGCCGCCGCCGTTGCCGCCGTTCATGCCTGTCAGCAGATTGCTGATCAACCCGATCATGGCCAGCAGTACATTCTCGCTGATCGATCCCATCGTGCCCTCAACTCCTTGCGTTACCGGAAACGGTCACACCGCACCGCCGTGACAGTGCGCTGTCCTCCGCGCCGCGCCCCGATCGCCGCACTGCTCCCATTGAACGCCTCACCCGGGGCATTGGCCAGAGTCGCTCGGCATCTGGCACCGGGTGCACGACGGAACACCGCGCCGCGCCGAGAACCGGCGCGGCGCGGTGGCTCAGGCGGCCAGGGCCTGAACCGGCGACACCCGTGCCGCGGCCCTGGCCGGCAGCAGCGCCGCGGCCACCCCCGCGACCCCGCCGACCAACACGATCACCACCAGCGTCAGCCAGGCCGAGGACGGCAGCACCACGTCCCCGGCACCGAACACCGATGCCGTGCCCGCCACACCCAGCACCAGGCCCAGCAGGACCCCGAGCGCCGAGGCGACCACCGCCACCAGCACGGCCTCGTACACCAGCAGCGTCCGCAGGCCCGCCCGGCTCACCCCGACCGCCCGCAGCAGTCCGGACTCACGCCGCCGCTCGAGCACCGACAGCGCCATCGTGTTGCCGACCCCGATCAGCGCGATCAGGATCGCCACCGACAGCAGTCCCACGACGATCAGCAGCAGCGTGTCGAGCACCGAGGCGAGCGCGGCGCGCATGGCCACCGCGCCGCCGACCTCCGCGGTCGGGTCGAGTTGTCCTGCCGCGTCGGTGATCTCGGACTGCACCGCGTTGACCTGTTCGTCGGTCAAGCCGTCGGCCAGCCGGATCCACAGTGACTCGGTGACCGGGGCGGTGGTCATCGCCAGCACCTCCGACCGTCCGACCAGCGCGGGTTGTCCGTCCGGTCCGGCGACCACCGTCAACGCCCGTGTGACCCCGTCGTGGCGGAGTTCGAGCCGCTGTCCCACGGCGACGCCCAGGGCGTCGATCTGCTCGGGCGAGAGGGAGATCTGCCCGGCCTGCGGCAGTGCGAGCGGGATCCGCAGCGCCGCGCGGGTGGCATCCGGGTCCACACCGGAGAGGGTCACCCGTTGGCCGTTCGGGGCCGTCGCCTCGGCGCGCAGCAACGGCGCCACGGCCGTCACCCGGTCGAGTGCGCCGACCCGGCGCTCGAGGTCGACGGGTATGCCCTGCGGCGCGGCGCTGACAACGGTCACGTCGACGGGGAACTGCTCGTCGAGCGCCTTCGGCGCGCTGGCCCCGACCGCCGCGATGCCGACCACCATGGTCGCGGTGACCGTGACGCCGACCAGCAGCGCGGTCGCGGTCGCGGTGGTACGGCGCGGGTTTCGCAGCGCGTTCCCCACCGCCAGCTCCCCCAGCGGTCCGGCCAGCCGGGCCGGGGCCCGACCGAGCGCGGCCACCGCGGCGGGAATGACGGTGCGGCCCAACAGGACCACGCCGAGGAAGAGGAGGATGCCGCCGCCGCACGCGACGGTCACCTGTTCGGCGCGAACGCCCGCGGCCAGCACCACCACGCCCACGAGCAGCCCGGCGCCGCCACCGACGTTGCGGGCCAACGAGGACGAGGCCGGTTCGGGCTTCGCCTCGACGGGGGCCAGGGCGGCGAGTGGCGCCACCCGCGTCGCCGCCCGCGCGGGCGCCATGGCCGCCAGGTAGGTCACCACGAGCCCGACCGCCAGACCCGCCCCCACCGCGGCCGGCGAGACACCGAGGGTGTCGAGCGGGACCGGGGCGTCGAGGGCCCCGGCCACCCGGGTGACGGCCCAGGCCAGCCCGACCCCGGCCAGTACCCCGGCGACGGAGGCCACCAGCCCGACGGCCAGCGCCTCGATCCGCACACCGCGCCGCACCTGGGCTCCGGTCGCCCCGATGCAGCGCAGCAGCGCCATCTCCCGGGTCCGCGCGGCCACGAGCACCGCGAATGTGTTGGCGATGACCAGCCCCGACACCACCACCGCGATCGCCGCGAAGGCCAACAGCACGTTGCGGATCACGTCGGCGCCGCCGAGGTACTCGGCCGAGGCCGCCTCCGCCTGCTCGGCCCCGGTCCGCACGGTGGCATCCGGCCCGAGGGCGCCGGCCACCGCCGCGGCGAGTGCCGACTGGTCTCCGTCGACGCCGGCCACCCGGATCTCGTGGTGCGCCCCGCCCGCGGTCCACGTCGCGAGCTGGTCCGCGGTGGCGAACAGCGAGACCCCGCCCATCCGCCGGGCGCTCCCGGACAGGTCGACCTCCCCCACCACGACGGCCTCGCCCGAGACCTCTCCGGCGTCGGCCGAGAGCGCGGTCACCGCAACCCGGCTGCCGAGCGGGAGCCCGGAGCCGGAGCCGACGGCCACCTCGCCGGGTGCGTCGGGGAAACGCCCGTCCGACAGGCGCTGCCAGCGCAGGTCCTCGTCGACCGCAAGCGAGGTGGCCGTCCCGAACAGCTTCCCGTGTTCCGCCGCGGACACCCGCACCGCGGTCTCGGTGTCAGTGGTCACCGCCCGCACCCCGGCCACCTCGCCGACGGCCAGGGCGGCGCGGCGGGCCTGCTCGGCGTCGCCCGCGTCTGCCACCACCACGTCGGTGTTCCGGTACTGCCCGGCAAGGGAATTCGTGATGCTGGCCTGCGTGGTGGCGCCGAGCACCAGCGTCGCCACCACAAACGCGACGGCGATCAGGACCGCGAGGACGGAGGCCAGGTAGCGGCCCGCGTGGGCGCGGGCCTGCGCGAGGGTGAGGCTCAGCATGTGCGCGCCCCGAGCTCACGCATCATCTCGATCACCGAATCCGTCGTGGGACTGTCGATCTCGCCGGCGATGTGGCCGTCGGCGAGCAGCACCACCCGGTCCGCATAGGAGGCGGCGACCGGGTCGTGGGTGACCATCACCACGGTCTGACCGACCTCGCGCACGCTCGCCCGGAGCAGGCCGAGCACCTCGGCACCCGAATGGGAGTCGAGGTTCCCGGTGGGCTCGTCGGCGAAGATCACGTCCGGCCGGGGCAGCAGGGCCCGCGCGACCGCGACGCGCTGCTGCTGGCCGCCGGACAGCTCGTGTGGCAGGTGGCCGAGCCGGTGCCGAAGGCCGAGTCGGGTGACCACCTGCGCCATCCAGTCGGGGTCGGGGCGCATCCCGGCCAGCCGCATCGGCAGCAGCATGTTCTCCTCCGCGGTGATCACCGGCAGCAGGTTGAACGCCTGGAACACGAATCCGATGCGGTCACGGCGCAACTCGGTCAGCGCGCGGTCGCCGAGCCCGGTCAGGTCGGTCTCCCCCAGGTAGACCCGACCACCGGAGGCCTCGTCGAGGCCTGCGAGGCAGTGCATGAGGGTCGACTTCCCCGAGCCGGACGGTCCCATGATCGCGGTGAACTCCCCGCGGCGGAAGTCCACGTCCACCGCGTCCAGCGCGCGAACCGCGGCCTCGCCCTCCCCGTACAGCTTCGTCAGTGCGACCGCGCGGGCCGCCGGAATGTCCAGTGTCGTCATGAAATCGACGCTACGAGCGCGGACCGGTCGGGCGCATCGGCGCGAGGTGGGATCCGGGGCGCGGGAGCATCGGCGTGCGGGGGGACCCACCGGGCGGCCCCGTCATACCTGGGTAGGACGTCAGCCGCGGAGCAGGTCCTCCGGCCGCACCAGCCCCGCCTGGTAGGCGAACACCACCGCCTGGACCCGGTCTCGCGAACCGGTCTTCGAGAGCACCCGTCCCACATGGGTTTTCACCGTCGCCTCGGAGACGAAGAACTTCGCCGCGATCTCGCCGTTCGACAGTCCGTGCGCCATCGCCTCGAGCACCTCCACCTCCCGCTTCGTCAGCGCCTCCGGCAGCTGCGGACGGGCCACGGGGGTCGCCCCGGCCAGTATCGGGCCGACGTGCTGGAGCAGCCTGCGGGTCGACCGGGCGGCGATCACCGCGTCGCCCCGGTACACGGTCCGCACCGCGTCGAGCAACTCCTCGGGCTGGGCGTCCTTGAGCAGGAACCCACTGGCCCCCGCGGAGATGGCCGCGAGCACGTACTCGTCGTTGTCGAAGGTGGTGAGCACCACCACCTTCGGGGACAGCTCCAGCGCCGCGAGCCTGCGGGTGGCCTCGATGCCGTCCATGTTCGGCATCTGCACGTCCATCAGCACCACGTCCACGGGCACCCGGGTCAGCTCGCGCAATGCCTGCTCGCCGTCGGCGGCCTCGACGACCACGCTCATGTCCGGCTGGGAGTCGATCACCATCCGGAAGCCGGCCCGCACCAACTGCTGGTCGTCGACCAGTCCGACCCGGATCGGCCCGGATTCCGTCATGTCATGTTCCTCTCGTAGGGCAGTTCGACCTGGACCCGGTAGCCGCCGCCGGCCTGCGGACCCGCCTCGAACCGGCCCCCGTGCAGTTCGACCCGCTCCCGCATCCCGATCACGCCCTGCCCGCCGGCGCTCGGCGCGACCAGGGCGGCGGCGCCGCCCCGGCCGTCGTCGCTGACGGTCAGCTCGAGCGCCCGCTCGCCCCACCGCTGGCCGACCGTCACCTGCGCGGCGGGTCCGGCGTGCTTGAGCACGTTGGTCAGTGACTCCTGCACGATCCGGTACGCGGTCAGTTCCGCCCCGGTGGACAGCTCGTGGGCCTCGCCCTCGACCCGGTGCGCCACCGCGAGGCCGCCGCGACGCATCTCCCTGATCAGGTCGTCGATGTCGGAAACCCGTGGCGTGGAGCTGTACTCACGGGGGTGGTCCGAACGCAGCACCGACAGCAGGGCACGCATGTCGGTCAGCGCCTGCCGCCCGGTCTGTGCGATCGTCTCGAGCGCGGCGACCGCCGCCTCGGGGTCGGCCCTGGCGCTGTAGCGCCCGCCGTCGGCCTGCGCGATCACCACGGTGAGCGAGTGCGCGACGATGTCGTGCATCTCCCGGGCGATCCGGGTCCGCTCGTTGATCGCGGCGATCTCCGCCTCCTGCGCGCGCTCGAGCTCGAGCAGCCGGGCCCGTTCGGTGAGGCCCTCCAACTCCTGGTTGCGCACCCGGCGCAGGTCCCCGAAGGCCCACACCGCGACGACGTACACGATCAGGAAGGCAATGATGAAGGCGTGGGCCTGCCAGGTGGATTCCTCGCCGCCGAAGAACCGCAGGCCCGCCGCCACCACACCCAGCACGGCCGCGGCCAGGCCCCACCCGACCGCCCACCTCGGCCCGTACGCCGCGAGCGCGTACAGGGCGATGGGGACACAGATGCCCGGCAGCGCGAGATTCGTCTGGGTCCCCGCGGCGAGGTAGATCACCGAGGACAGCGCGACCGCGAACCCGGTCACCGCCGGGCGGGTACGACGCCAGGCCAGCGGGACGGTCAGGCCGAGCGCGATCGCCACGTCGAGCGGTCCGGTGCCGACCGAGACGGCCACACCGAGCAACGCCAACGCGGCCGCGAGAGCCCTGTCGATCCCCACTGCGTGCGCGGCACTCCAGCGGTACCAGCGCTCGCCCAGCGGGAATCGGACCATGTCGCCAGCGTAGCCACCGGACGGCGCCGCACCGCACCGCGGCCACGGCCGACCCCACAAACGCCAGTTCCCCGATGTCACATCGGGTGTCCCGGGGGGAACCGATGTGACATCGGGGAACGTGGGGCGGTGGGCCGCAGGGCCTACCGAGGGGCTGTGCGGTCAGCTCACTTGAGCAGCGCGCGGGACATCACGACCCGCTGAATCTGGTTGGTGCCCTCGTAGATCTGGGTGATCTTGGCGTCGCGCATCATCCGCTCGACCGGGAAGTCGGTGGTGTATCCGGCGCCGCCGAACAGCTGCACTGCGTCGGTGGTGACCTCCATCGCGACGTCCGACGCGAAGCACTTCGCGGCGGCCGAGATGAAGCCGAGGTTCTTCTCGCCACGCTCGGCGCGTGCCGCCGAGGTGTAGACCATCAGGCGTGCGGCCTCGACCTTCATCGCCATGTCGGCGAGCATGAACTGCACGGCCTGGTTGTCGGCGATGGCGCGGCCGAACTGCTTGCGGTCCTTGGTGTAGGCCAACGCGGCGTCGAGCGCGCCCTGGGCCAGGCCGACGGCCTGCGCACCGATGGTCGGGCGGGTGTGGTCGAGCGTCTGCAGCGCGGTCTTGAAGCCGGTGCCGGGCTCGCCGATGATGCGGTCGCCCGGGATGCGGCAGTTCTCGAAGTACAGCTCTGCGGTCGGCGAACCCTTGATGCCGAGCTTGTGCTCGAGCGGGCCGACGGTGAAGCCCTCGTCGTCCTTGTGCACCATGAACGAGCTGATGCCGTTGGCGCCCTTGTCCGCGTCGGTCACGGCCATCACGGTGTACCAGGCGGACTGGCCGCCGTTGGTGATCCAGCACTTGGAGCCGTTGAGGATCCAGTCGTCGCCGTCCGCCTTGGCTCGGGTGCGCATCGCGGCGGCGTCGGAGCCGGCCTCGCGCTCGGACAGCGCGTAGGAGGCCATCGCGTCGCCGGCGGCGATCGACGGGAGCACCTGCGCCTTGAGCTCCTCGGAGCCGTTCAGGATCAGGCCCATGGTGCCGAGCTTGTTCACGGCGGGGATCRGCGACGACGAGCCGCAGACGCGGGCGACCTCTTCGATGACGATGCAGGTGGCGACCGAGTCGGCACCCTGTCCGCCGAACTCCTCCGGCACGTGCACGGCGTTGAAGCCGGAGTTGACGAGGGCGATCCGCGCCTCCTCGGGGAAGCGGGCCTTCTCGTCGACCTCCTTGGCGTACGGCGCGATCTCCTTCTCCGAAAGCGCGCGGATCGCCGCCCGGAGCTCGTCGTGCTCTTCGGCGAGCTTGAACAGGTCGAAGTCCGAGTTTCCAGCCATCTGCAGCTCCTCTGGGAGAAAGTGGTGATCCGCCGCGACCGAAGTCCGACGCGGCACTCAGTGCCAAACTGAGGCCACTATACCCCAACCACCGGGACGTTCCTGGCACACTACGTGCCACGGTGCGGCACCGAGTGCCAGGCTCTGCGCAGGATTGGCGCCGCCTCCACTCCGGTCCCGCGGTCAGCGCCCCGAACCCAGCCGCTCCTGCAGCAGGTCCGCCACCCGGTTCGGCGCGGTCCCGCGCGGGAAGACCGCAACCACCATCTCGTCGGCGAACCCGTCCGCTCCCGCGGCCCGGTGGACCCGCGTCCGGATCTCGGCCAGCGCGGCGCGCAACTCGCCCGAGGTGGCGCGCACCCCGTCGCGCACCATCCGACGCAGCAGGTAGTTGTGGGTGGCGGTCACCGAGGCCGCGAACTGCACCAGCTCGAGGTCCGCCTCGTCGGGCAACTCACGACGCAGGTACTCCACGAACAGCCGCTCGTAGCGGTAGCCCGTCACGATCTCCCGGTCCCGCAACGCCGGCACGCCCTGGACCACCGCGTAGCGCCGTTCGGCCACGTCCCGCCAGTGCGAGAAGCGCTCGAACACCAGCATCGCGGCGTCACACACGGCCTTCCACGGGTCGTCGTGGTCGGCGTCCAGGTACTCGGCGGCCTGGGTCAGCAGCGTCTCGTGGTCGGCGAAGACCACGTCCTCCTTCGCCCGGAACTGCCGGAAGAAGGTGCGCCGCGAGATGCCCGCCGCCTCCGCGATCTCGTCGACGGTGGTGGCCTCGTAGCCCTTCTCGGCAAACAGCCGCAATGCCTCCGCCACCACTGTGAGCCGAAACTGTGCGGGATCGTCGCTGGGCATGCGGACCAGCGTAGGCCCTGCGGGCCTGTGCGCCTTTCCGGCAGCCGGAGCCACCAGAAAGGCGCACAGGCGGCGGGGCCGCCGCTAGGGGGCGACCGACGACCAGTCGGCGAACCCGGTGGGATCGTGCCTGCCGAGGCTCGCGTGCTCGAACAGGCCGGCGCCGGGCTCACCGTTGCAGGTGGCGCTGGCTGAGAAGTCGCTGACGCCGAAGGGAATACGGCCCGCGATCGCCGGGTCGGTGAGGTCGTAGACCGCGCGTTCGACCCACTTGCGGCCGCGCCACTGGCCGTGCGTCCACTCGGGATCGCCGCCGTAGCCCGCGCCGACGTGCAGCGCGATCCCGGTTCGCGGGGTCACCTCGATCGTCACCGGGCTGCCGTCGGCCGCGGTCAGGTGCAGGGTGGCCGCCCGGGCCCGCCGGGTGCCGGAGACGTAGTCGAACTCGACCCGCGGCCAGCCGAGCTGCTCGATCCGGCCGTCGTTCCAGACCCGGGTCGCGTCGTTGAGAGTGCGGAACCCGTCCGGGCTCTCCTGGATGATCACGATCACCGAGAACTCCTCGAACCGCAGCGGCACGTACAGCCACCAGAAGCCCTCGGACGGGCTGTCGACGAGCCGGCCCGCCGGGTCGCCGTCGCCGACCGGGCGGATCCCCCACGACCGGTCGCGGGTGCCCATCCACCGGTCCGGATCGACGACGACGTCCTCGCCGTCGACCGACAGCACGCCCGACCAGGTGCCGGTCTGGGCGAACCGGCTCGAATCCAGCTGCGGCCGCAGCCCGTTCATGAGCAGGTGCGGCTGCTCCTGCACCGCGGGGCAGGAGCCCTCCCAGGTGAGGTCGAATCCGAGGCCGCCGACGTCGTCGCCCTCGCACACCACCCGCAGCCGCCGTAGCGGCTCGAGGACCTCGATGCGGAAGCCGCCGACCGCCAGGTCCAGCGAACGCTCCTCGAGCGCGTCGGAGAACCGCACCGCCCACTGCCGATCACCCTTGCGGACGGTCGCGAACGCATCGGTGACACCCAGGTTCGGGTACGCCCCGAAGCCGGTCACCAGGAACAGGTCGCCCTCGGTGTCGAGGGCGTTGAAGTACGAACGGTCGTAGAAGTTCTTGTCGCTGGTGGCGACCCGCGCCATCGACAGCGGGGTCTGGTGGATCGGGTACTCGTCAAGCGGCGCAGGCATGTCGACTCTCCCAGGTTGGAATTCGTTGCAACGATGAACGTAAATCCGAACGTCGCAGAATCTAACCCGAAAGGCCCGCCCCGATGCGCGAAACGGGCAACTGCCCGCCCGCGCTTCTCGGTCAGCCCAGCAGCTTGGCGCGCAGCGCCGCGTCCTTCTCGAGCACCATCGACTCGAGGCCTGCCTGGAACTTCTCCATCGCCGCCCGCAGCGCCGGGTCCGACGCCCCGAGGATCCGCGCCGCCAGCAGGCCCGCGTTGCGGGCGCCGCCGATGGACACGGTCGCGACCGGAACCCCGGCCGGCATCTGCACGATCGACAGGAGCGAGTCCATCCCGTCGAGGTACTTCAGCGGCACCGGCACGCCGATCACCGGCAGCGCGGTCGCCGACGCGACCATGCCGGGCAGGTGCGCGGCCCCGCCGGCGCCCGCGATGATCACCTTCAGCCCGCGACCGGCCGCCTCGCGGGCGTAGTCCAGCATCCGCTGCGGGGTGCGGTGCGCGGAGACCACGCCGACCTCGAACCGGATCCCGAACTCCGCCAACGCCTCCGCCGCGGCCTCCATCGTCGGCCAGTCGGAGTCGCTGCCCATGATCAGGCCGACCTGAGGCCCGTTCGAATCACTCACCGTGCACATCCCATCCGTCGGTCCACTCCCCGTGCGAGAGCCAGTGCGCCGCACGCTCGGCGCGCTCGCGCACCTGCGCCACGTACGCCGCGTCGTCGATCGAACCGACGGCCGCGCCGACCACGTTCACGTGCCCGATCTTGCGGTCCTTGCGCTCGCCCTTGCCGTACAGGTGCACCTTCGCGTCCGGCATCCGGGCGAACAGGTGGTGCAGCCGCTCGTCCATGCTCATCGCCGGCGCCTCGGGCGCCCCGAGCACGTTCGCCATCACCGTCACCGGCGCGATGGGCGAGGTGTCGCCCAACGGGTAGTCGAGCACCGCCCGCAGGTGCTGCTCGAACTGCGAGGTCCGCGCGCCGTCCTGCGTCCAGTGTCCGGAGTTGTGCGGTCGCATGGCCAGCTCGTTGACCACCAGCCGGCCGTCCGTGGTCTCGAAGAGCTCCACCGCCATCGCCCCGACCGCGCCGAGCTCGGCCGAGATCCGCAACGCCAACTGCTCGGCCTCGGTCGCGAGCTCCGCGGGCAGGTCGGCCGCGGGCGCGATCACCACGGCACACTGCCCGTCCCGCTGCACGGTCTCCACCACCGGCCAGGTGGCACCCTGGCCGTACGGCGAGCGCGCGACCATGGCGGACAGCTCGCGACGCATCGAGACCTTCTGCTCGACCATCAACCGCACGCCCTTGTCGAGCTGCTCGGTGACGATCGCCTCGGCCGACTCGGCGTCGGTCGGCATCCACACGCCCCGGCCGTCGTAGCCGCCGCGGACCGCCTTGACGACGATCTGCCAGCCGTGCTCGTTGCCGAAGCGCTCCACGTCCCCGGCCCAGGTCACCTCGGCGAAGGCCGGCACCGGCACACCCAGCTCGGCGAGCCGCCTGCGCATCGCCAGCTTGTCCTGCGCGAAGACCAGCGCGTGCGGCGGCGGCTGCACGTTGACGCCCTCGGCGACCAGCACCTCGAGGTGTTCGGTGGGCACGTGCTCGTGGTCGAAGGTGAGCGCGTTCGAGCCGACCGCGACCCGGCGCAGCGCGTCCAGGTCGGTGTGGCTGCCGAGCACCACGTCGGAGCTGACCTGCGCGGCCGGCTCGTCCGGTCCGCCGGAGAGCACCCGCAGGCACTGGCCCAGCTCGATCGCGGCCTGGTGCGTCATCCTCGCCAGCTGCCCGCCACCGATCATCGCGACCACCGGCATGCCGGTGCTCGGGCCTCGTGGGCTGGTGGGGCGGGGCTGGGATCCGGGTTCAACGCTCACGACTGAACATGGTGTCATGCCCGGTTCGCCGTGGGTACGTCGAGGTCGGCGGCACCCACCCGGAGGCGACGGACGCCCCGCCCATCCTGATAGCTGCCTGAGATCGGAGTGTCCGTCGCACGTCACACCGGGCTCTTTCGTAGACTCAACCGTTGTGTCATTTATCGATCAAGTCGTGAGCCGCCTCCCCCAACCCCTGCGGGGGCTGGTGTTGCAGCATCACGAACTGGTCAAGTTMGCCCTCGTCGGCGGCACCACGATGATCTTCGACCTCGCGATCTTCTACTCGCTGAGCCTGACGATCCTCGAAGAGAAGCCCGTCGTCGCCAAGATCATCT
Source organism: Rhodococcus sp. P4_F5 (assembly GCF_056401315.1). Classification (NCBI taxonomy): domain Bacteria; kingdom Bacillati; phylum Actinomycetota; class Actinomycetes; order Mycobacteriales; family Nocardiaceae; genus Rhodococcus; species Rhodococcus sp. P4_F5. The sequence continues at coordinate 21,715 of NZ_JBFUJP010000039.1, forward strand.
CCGGCGTGATGGCGACGATCCTGAGCTACATCCTCAACCGTGAGTGGGCGTTCAAGCACCGCGGCGGACGCGAGCGCCACCACGAGGCGCTGCTGTTCTTCACCATCAGCGCCGTCGGCGTGGGCCTGGCCGCCGCCCCGCTGTGGATCGCGAACAACGTCTTCGACATCCGCGGCACGCAGGACGTCACCACCGTGGTGATCGTCGACTTCGTGCTCAACTACATCATCGGCAACCTGCTGCAGATGGTCTTCCGGTTCTGGGCGCTGCGCCGCTTCGCGTTCCCCGAGGAGAACGGCCGCGTCGAGCCCGACGGCACCATCGCGTTCGACGCGACCCCGGACCAGCTCGCCGAGGAAGAACTCGACCACAGCTGAGGGCTATCGCGGTTCGACCGGCGCGACGGGATCCTCACCGCGGGCGGTCGGCACGAACACCGCGAACAGCGCCGGTCGACGGCTCTGCAGTGCGAGGCGTCCGCCGTCGGCCTCGACCAGCGCCCGCGCCAGTGCCAGGCCCACCCCGGTCGACCCCGCCCCGGAGAACCCGCGTTCGAAGATGTGCGGGGCCAGCGCGTCGCTGACGCCCATGCCCTCGTCCGACACCTCCACGCACACCATCGCGTCGCGGCGAGGCTCTACGCCCGGCACCATCCGCACCAGCACCGTGCAGGTGCCCGCGCCGTGCCGCAACGCGTTGTCGACCAGGACCGACACCGACTCCCGCAGTCGCGGCGCCGTCGCCGACGCCCACAGGTCCGGCGACCCGCGCAGCACCAGCGACCGTCCGGCCTGCTCGAACTGCGGCTGCCACTCCGCGACCACCGTCCTCAGCTCCGCCAGCACCGGCACCCGGCGGTGCCCGCCGCCGAGATCCCGGGACGAGCGCACCAGGTCGTCGATCGCCTGCGTGAGCCGGTCCACCTGGGCGAGCGCCTCGTCCGCCTCGTGGACCACCGCCGGGTCCGGGTGCACGGACAGCTCGTCGAGCCGCAACCGGACCGCGGTGAGCCGGCTCCGCAGCTGATGGGAGACGTCGCCGACGAGCTCACGCTCGCGCTGCAGGCGCCCCGCGATCTCGACGGTCGCGGAGTCCAGCACGTCCGAGACGCGGTCGAGTTCGGGGATCCCGTGCCGCCGCGCGTCCTGACGGAAGTCGCCCTGCGCCAGCCGGGCTGCGCGGTCCGCCACGTCCTGCAACGGGTCCGCCAGCCGACGGGCGGTGACCGATGCCACCGCCACACCCGCGCCGAAGGTCACCAGCACCACCAGCCCGACGGCGGCGGCGGCCTGCCGCTGCATCGTCTGCATCCGGTCGGCCGACACCTCGAGCCGCAGCGAACCGGACTTGCCCATCGAGATCGACTCGACGAGCGGATCGTCGAGCGGCTCCGCCCCGATCTCGACGCGGGCGACCGAGTCGTCGGGCATCGGGTAGGTCACCGAGAGCCGGCCGCCGTCCGGGATCGCCAACCGCAGCGTGTCGACGTCGAGCCCGCCCTCGATCACGCCGGCCTCGCCCTCCTGCGCGATGATCTCGTCGGCCAGTTGGTCGAGCCGGTTCTGCAGGCTGGTCCGACTGAAGTCCTCGACCCACATCCAGCCGAGGTACATCAGCGGCAGGCCGAGCAGCAGACCGGTGAGCAGGACGACCGCGACGATGGACTGCAGGATGCGACGACGCACTTCGGCGGCCTGTCAGTTGTTGAAGCGGAACCCGACACCGCGGACGGTGGCGATGCGACGTTCGGCGACCGGACCCTCGTCACCGATCTTCCGACGCAACCACGACATGTGCATGTCCAGCGTCTTCGACCCGCGCAGGTCCGCGTCGCCCCACACCTCGTGCAGGATGACGTCGCGCGAGACCACCTCGCCGGCCCGGTCGATGAGCACCTTGAGGAGTTCGTACTCCTTGTTGGCCAGGGCGATCTCGGTCCCGCCGACCAGCACCCGGCGGGCGGCCGCCTCGAGCCGGATGTCGCCGACCTCCACCACCGAGTCGTCGGCGTTGCCGCCGCGGCGCATCAGGGCGCGCACCCGGGCCATCAGCTCGGCCAGCCGGAACGGCTTGCCGACGTAGTCGTCCGCGCCCGCGTCGAGGCCGACCACGAAGTCCACCTCGTCGGTTCGCGCGGTGAGCATCAGCACCGCCAGGCTGGACCCCTTGGCGCGCAACTGGCGGCAGACCTCGAGCCCGTCGACGCCGGGCAGCCCGAGGTCGAGGATCAGCAGCTTGAAGGACCCGCCCAGGGCCATGTCGAGCGTCTCGGGTCCGGTCTGGGCGACGGTCACGGTGTAGCCCTCGCGACCCAGCGCGCGGGAGAGCGGCGTGGCAATGGCCTCGTCGTCCTCGGCAAGTAGTACGGCAGTCACGTCACCACAGTACGGAGCCGCGCAACCGCTGCGTATCCGTTGCCACCGATCAGCCGAAATCGACTGCTCCGCCGGGGTTCTCCCCCGGGTCCAGGTACGTCGAGTCGAACACCTGGTGGTACAGCAGCGAATGCACCCGCTGCACGTCCGGGATGTCCTCGAACTCGAGCGGATCGTCGGCGGCCGACACGATCACCAGGGTCCCGGTCCTCAGCATCCGGTCGAGCAGACCGTGCCGGAACTGCACATTGCTGATCCGGCCCAGCGGGATGTCGATGCCCGTGTGGGTGATCACGCCGTGCCGGATCAGCACCCGGCGGTCGGTGATGATGAAGTGCGTCGACTTCCAGCTGACGAGCGTGCCGACGCATCGCCAGCCGACGATCCCGAGCCACCCCGCGAGCACGACGAGGAGGCCCACCGTGCGCGCCGCCCCCTCGAGCCGGGACTGGGCGAGGCCGGCGAGGAACCCGGCGGCCGCCGTCGCGAGGAGAAACGTGATCGCCGGCAGCAGCAGCATCTTCCAGTGCGGGTGCCGATGCAGCAGCAGTTCCTCGTCCGCGGCGAGGGCATCGTCCGGGTATCCCATGCGCGAAATTGTGCCACCTAGTCGCGGCCGGACGCCGTGCCCTCCGCGGCCACCACTGCGGCGCCGTCGGTCGGGTCCACGGACGCGTCCAGTACCGCCTCGGTGACCTCCGACTGCGCCGCCGACTGCAGGGCGGCGGCGCGCTCCGCGGCCTCCTGTTCGGCGGTCGCGAGTTCCTCCGGACTCGGCGCGGACCCGGTGATCAACGCGTTCGCCCACCGCGTCGACGGGTCGATGTCGAGCAGCAACGCCTTGGCGAGCAGCGTCATCGGGATCGCCAGCAGCGCACCCAGCGGCCCGATCACCCAGCCCCAGAACACCAATGCCAAGAACGTGAGCGTCACCGACAGGCCGACGGCCTCGCCGACGAACTTCGGCTGGATCACCGACTGGATGAGGACGTTGATGACGCTGTAGAGGACGATCACCCAGAGCATCAGCGTCGGGCCCCCCTCCAACAGCGCGATCAGCGCGGGCGGGATCAGGCCGATGACGAAGCCGATGTTCGGGATGTAGTTGGTGATGAAGGAGAGCAGTCCCCACAGGATCGGCAGCGGGATGCCCATGGCCCAGAGCACACCCGCGTCGATCACGGCGACGATGAGGCCGAAGACCGTCGAGACGATGAGGTAGCTGCGCGTGCCGCTGGCGAAGGAGGAGAACGCGTAGGCAATGTCCGCACGGGAGTAGGCAACCGCCCGCATCCGTTCCCCGAACGAACTCGCGTCCATAGCCATGAAGATCAGCAGCGCCAGGATGAAGAAGAGGTTCGAGAAGACGCCGAGCAAACCGAGCAGCACGTCGTCGACCAGGCCGATGACCTTGCCGAGATCGATGCTCGAGAGCGCCTTCTCCACCTGTTCGGACCCGATGTCCAGCTGCGCGAACTGGTTCTGCAGGTTGGCGATCAGCTCGTCGGCCTTGTCGGTGTACTGCGGCAGCAGCGTGGCCAACTGGGCGATCGAGACAATCAGCGCCGCAACGAGACCGAGCAGGATCAGGTAGACCGCGGTCAGCGTCGAGATCACCGCGACCCACTTGGGCGCGCCCTTGCGCTGCACCCAGTCGCCGAGCGGCTGCACCCCCACCACCAGCATCAGCGCCAGGAACACCGGCCCGACGATCCCGGCGAAGGCCCTCGTGCCGGCCACCGCAACCACGGCGCCCGCGAGGCCGAGCAGCACGATCAACCCGCGCGGGAGGGTCGACTGGGGCACCGGGGACGGCGGGGCGGACGCGGGCGTCGCGGCCCCGCCGGAATAGGTCGTCAAATGAGTTGTCCTTCCTCGGCCACTGAGTCAGCACCGAGGTTCGCACCGGGGCGGCCGGGGCGGCATCACCCACGGCGGATGACTTCGCAACCGGCGAAGCTCACCCCCCACGGATGATGTCCGACCTGCGGCGACGCCGACAGAATTCTTGCGAAGTGCACCATGCTCATCACTCGCCACCGACAAGACGAGAGGAACCAGCCATGACGGACCAAACTGCAACCCACCAGGCTGAGAACACTGTCAAGCAAGGTTTCGCGGCCGGGGCCTCCATCGCCGCCGCTGTTCTGTTGATGACCGTCGGCATCCTGCAGCTGTTCCAGGGCATCTCCGCCGTCGCCAAGGACAACCTCCTGGTGGTCGGCCCCGAGTACACCTACCAGTTCGACGTCACCACCTGGGGCTGGATCCACATCGTGGTCGGCATCCTGATCGCGCTGACGGGCCTCGCGCTGCTCAGCGGCGCCACCTGGGCGCGGGTCACCGCCATCGTGCTGGCGGCGCTGTCGATCATCGCCAACTTCTTGTGGCTGCCGTACTACCCGCTGTGGTCGATCCTGATCATCGCGCTCGACGTCGTGGTGATCTGGGCAGTGACCACCTGGGACAACGACCGCTACTGAGCCAACCGGGCACAGACGCGACGGAGGGCGCGGGTCGAGAAGGACCCGCGCCCTCCGTGCGTCCGGACACGTCCGGACGCCAGCTCAGTCCCGCGGCCGCAGGTGCGTGACGTCGCCGGCCGCGACCGCCACCGGCTCACCGCCGCCGTCCGGCAGCACCACGATGCGGCCCTGTTCGTCGACGTCCGTCGCGACACCGAGGAGCTCGCGGTCCCCCGGCAGGCTCACCCGGACCGGCTGGCCGATCGTCGCGCAGCGGGCGCGGTAGTCCGCCGCGAGGCCCCCGGTGGCCCAGCCGTCCTCGCGCCACGCGTTCCACTGGACCGCCAACTCCCGCAGCACCCCGCGCAGCAACGTGTCCCGGTCGATGGTGGCCGCGCCCGCCAGCGCCAGCGACGTCGCGGTCGGGACCGGGAGCTCGTCCTCGGTGAGGCTGACGTTGAGCCCGACGCCCACCACCACCGAGGGCACCGGCACCGTCTGCGACACCTCCGCGAGGATGCCCGCCACCTTCCGGCCCCCGACGAGCACGTCGTTGGGCCACTTGAGGCTCGCATCCACCTCCGCCACCGAGCGCAGCGCGTTGACCACCGCGACCCCGGTGAGCAGCGGGAGCCAGCCGAGGCTGGAGATCTCGAGGCCGGGCATGCGCAGCAGCACCGACACCGACAGCGCCGACCGCGGCGGCGCCACCCAGGAGCGGGCGTGCCGGCCACGGCCGTGGTCCTGGAACTCCGCGACCAGCACCGCGCGGTCGAGGTCCGAGTCGGCGGCGCGCGCGAGCAGGTCGGCGTTGGTCGAGCCGGTCTCCTCGACCAGGTCGAGGCTCGCGTAGAAGGCCCGGGAGTCGCCGTCGGGCCCCGAGCTCACCAGGGCCTCGCGCAGGGCGTCCGGGTCGAGGGGTGGCCGGTTCAGGTCGGTGTACATGCCCCCGAGCCTATGGGCGGCCCGGTCGGCGCGCGACCCTCCGATCGGCCGGCCGATTCGACGCCGACTTGATACTCGCCAGTAGCTTGGGTTCAATGGTTGTACCCAATCTGCCCTCGGTCGACGGTCCCCGGAACCCTCTGGATAAACTCTGTCCTTATGACGAGTGTCCAGGACCCCACCGCGCAAGAGGCGTCGAGCACCCCTGATATCCACACGACGGCAGGAAAGCTCGCTGACCTGCACCGACGCCAGGCGGAAGCCATGCTCCCGAGCGGCGAGGCCGCCGTCGAGCGCGTCCACGCCAAGGGGAAACTGACCGCCCGGGAACGCATCACCGCGCTCCTCGACGAGGGCTCCTTCGTCGAGCTCGACGCGCTCGCCCGGCACCGCAGTGTCAACTTCGGTCTGGCCGACAACCGGCCCGCGGGTGACGGCGTCGTCACCGGTTACGGCACCGTCGACGGCCGCGACGTCTGCGTGTTCAGCCAGGACGCCACCGTCTTCGGCGGCAGCCTCGGCGAGATCTACGGCGAGAAGATCGTCAAGGTCATGGACCTGGCGCTGCGGACCGGCCGCCCGCTCGTCGGCATCAACGAGGGCGCCGGCGCTCGCATCCAGGAGGGCGTCGTCTCGCTCGGCCTGTACGGCGAGATCTTCCACCGCAACGTCCAGGCGTCCGGTGTGATCCCGCAGATCTCGCTGATCATGGGCCCTGCCGCCGGCGGCCACGTCTACTCCCCCGCCCTCACCGACTTCGTGGTGATGGTCGACCAGACCTCGCAGATGTTCGTCACCGGCCCCGACGTGATCAAGACCGTCACCGGCGAGGACGTCACCATGGAGGACCTGGGCGGCGCCCACACCCACATGGTCAAGTCCGGCGTCGCGCACTACGTCGCCTCCGGCGAGCAGGACGCCCTCGACTACGTCAAGGACCTGCTGTCCTACCTGCCGTCGAACAACCAGGCCGCCGCCCCGCGCCTGGCGCCGTCCGACCCGATCGACGGCTCCATCGAGGACTCGCTCACCCCCGAGGACCTCGAGCTGGACACGATCATCCCGGACTCGGCCAACCAGCCGTACGACATGCACGAGGTCATCCGTCGCCTGCTCGACGACGACGAGTTCCTCGAGGTGCAGGCCGAGCGCGCCGCGAACATCATCGTCGGCTTCGGTCGCGTGGACGGCCGCAGCGTCGGCATCGTCGCGAACCAGCCGATGCAGTTCGCCGGCTGCCTCGACATCGACGCGTCCGAGAAGGCCGCGCGCTTCGTGCGCACCTGCGACGCGTTCAACGTCCCGATCATCACCCTGGTGGACGTGCCCGGCTTCCTGCCCGGCACCGACCAGGAGTACAACGGCATCATCCGCCGCGGCGCGAAGCTGCTCTACGCCTACGGCGAGGCGACGGTCGGCAAGATCACCGTCATCACCCGCAAGGCGTACGGCGGAGCGTACGACGTGATGGGCTCCAAGCACATGGGTGCCGACGTCAACCTGGCGTGGCCGACCGCGCAGATCGCCGTGATGGGTGCCTCGGGCGCCGTCGGCTTCGTCTACCGCAAGCAACTCAAGGACGCCGCGGCGTCGGGCGCCGACGTGGACGCGCTGCGCCTGGAGCTGCAGAACGAGTACGAGGACACCCTGGTGAACCCGTACGTGGCGGCCGAGCGCGGCTACGTCGACGCGGTCATCCCGCCGTCGCACACCCGTGGCCAGATCGTTGCCGCCCTGCGACTCCTTGAGCGCAAGATGGTGACGCTTCCCCCCAAGAAGCATGGGAACATCCCGCTGTGACGACGACAGGCGACATCTTGAGCGACTCCGTACTCGAAGACGTCGAGGTGCTGGCCGAGGCCGCGGCGACCGTCGACTCCGCCGCTGAGGCGGAGGCCGCGGCGACGGGCGCAGCCGACACCCGGACGCCGTTCCTCACGGTGCTCAAGGGCTCTCCGACGGACGCCGACGTGGCCGCACTGGTGACCGTGTTCGCGGCCGCAGCTGCGGCGGCGGACAGCGTGGTGGACAACACCCCGCAGGACCGCTGGGGTGAGCCGGTGCAGATGCACCGCACGCGCGCACCGTTCTCCCCGTACTCGTTCCAGAACCGGGCGTGACCCGGCTGGTCCTCGCCTCGGCCTCGCCTGCGCGGTTGACAGTGCTGCGCAAGGCGGGGATCGAGCCGTACGTCCACGTCTCGGGCGTCGACGAGGACGCGGTCCAAGCCGCGCTCGGCCCCCGGGCCGCACCGGAGCACGTCGTCACGGAGCTCGCCCGGGCGAAAGCATCGGCGGTCCTGCCGGACCTCCCCGCCGAGATCGTCGCGGACGCCGTGGTGATCGGCTGCGACTCGATGCTGCTGATCGACGACGAACTACAGGGCAAGCCGCACACCGCGGCCGTCGCCCGAGCCCGCTGGCGGTCCATGGCCGGCCGCAGCGGCACCCTGCTGACCGGGCACTGCGTGCTGCGGGTCCGTGACGGTGCCGTCGTCGACGAAGCCGCCGCGGACAGCGCGACGGTGGTGCACTTCGGGACACCGTCGGGCGACGACCTCGAGGCCTACCTCGAATCCGGCGAACCCATGCAGGTCGCGGGGGCCTTCACCCTCGACGGGCTCGGCGGCTGGTTCATCGACCGGATCGAGGGCGACCCGTCCAGCGTGATCGGCATCGGCCTGCCGCTGGTCCGGCGTCTGCTCGGCGACCTGGGCGTCGGGATCTCCGAACTCTGGGCGTCGACCCCCGCCGACTGAAACTCACGCGCCACCAACCGAAGTCGCCCGCCGGTGTGCTCCTTGAGGACTGGTCCGACGATGCTCAGTGCCGCCGGCGACGTCATGCCCCAGTGGGTGCTGTCGACCACATGGTTACGGACACCCCCACTGACGTACGGCTGCCAGCCGGTAGCCGAGCGCAGACCGGTCGGGTCGTCCTCGCCGGCAGTGAAGAACAGCACCTCACCGTCGAACACCTCGGGCCGGTAGGCGGCGGTCAGTCCGGAGTTGTGCTCGGCGGCCGCCAGGAGTCGGCCGACGATCTCGGTGGCCCGCTCCTCGCTCTGCCCGGTCAACTCACCGAACATGGCAACCGCCTGGTCCAAGGTCACCTCCGAGGCCAGTCGATCACCAACCGCGTCCATTCCCATGCCGCTGAGCATTTCTGACATCGTCACTTCACCGAGGGTGTTGCCGGGCGTGGTCTCCGCGGTGAAGCTGTCGAGCATCGCCAGCAGTTCCACCTTCTCCCCCTGCGCCTGCAACTGCACCGCGATGGCGTGGCTGATCACCCCGCCGAGCGACCATCCGAGCAGGTGGTACGGCCCGGACGGCTGCACGCGCCGGATCTCGCGGAGATAGACCTCCGCGACGGCCTCGATCGATCCCGGCAGCTCGCCGTCACCCAGTACCGCCGGTGTCTGCAGTCCGTAGATCGGCCGGTCCTCGTCGACGTACTGCGCCAGTCCGGTGTAGCACCATGCCAGCCCGACGATCGGGTGGACACAGAACACCGGCGGCCTCGACCCCGTCGGACGGATCGGGAGCAGCGTCCCGAAGGCCTGATCGGCGATGTCGTCGGCGCCGTGCTCGATCTGCCGGGCCAGTGCCTCCGGGGTGGAATCGGAGAACAGCCACGGCAGCTGCACGACGGTGTCGAGTTCGGCTCGCAGTCTGCCGACCACCCGCATACCGATCAGCGAGTTGCCGCCGAGCTCGAAGAAGTTGTCGTCCAACCCCACCCGCTCCACTCCGAGCAGCTCCGCGAACACCGCCGCGACCGCCTGCTCGGTGGCGGACACCGGGGGCCGGTACTCCCGCGCCGCGACCTCCGGCACGGGCAACGCCCGACGTTCGAGCTTGCCGTTCGCGCTCAGCGGGAATTCGTCGAGCACCATGATGGTCTCCGGAACCATGTACGACGGCAGCGCCGTCGACATCCCCCGGCGAAGCTCAGCGGTGTCGACCTCTCCCTCGCCGACCACGTAACCGATCAACTGCTGCCCCGAGGTGCCCGAGTGCACGAGCACCACCGCCGCCCGCACCGACGGGTCCGCGGTCAACGCCGCCTCGATCTCACCGAGTTCGATCCGCAGCCCGCGCAGCTTCACCTGGAAGTCGGTGCGGCCCAGGAACTCCAGTTCACCGTTGGCATTCCAACGGACGAGGTCGCCGGTTCGGTACAACCGCTCCCCCGGAGCGCCACACGGATCGGCGACAAACCGCTCGGCGGTCAGGTCCGGGCGGTCGTGGTACCCCCGGGCCAGCTGCGCGCCGGCCAAGTAGAGCTCGCCGGGAACACCCACCGGTACCGGGTTCAGTCGGGCGTCCAGCACGTGCGCCCGGGTGTTCCAGACCCCGCGGCCGATGGGCACCACGGCGCCGACATCGGATCCGATCCGGTGTGCGGTCGAGGTCACCGTGACCTCGGTGGGACCGTAGGTGTTGTCGAGCACGGCGATGGAGCGGGCCGCGAAGCGTCGGGCCAACTCCGCCGGGAGTTCCTCGCCACCGGCGAGGACGTAGCGAAGCGACGCCGGCAGTTGCAGCTGCGGATCGGCGAGGAAGACGTCGAGCATCGACGGCACGAACTCCATGATCGTCACCGACCGTTCCTCGGCGACGGCCACCAGGTACTCGGGGTCGCGATGGCCACCCGGCTTCGCAACCACCATGCGGGCGCCCACCTGCAGCGGCATGAACAACTCCCACACCGACACGTCGAAGGTGACGGGCGCCTTCTGCAGCACGGTGTCGGCAGGACTCAGGGGGTACTGGCCCTGCATCCAGGCGATCTGGTTCACCACCGAACCGTGCGTCACGGTCACGCCCTTCGGACGGCCGGTGGAGCCCGACGTGAACATCGAGTACGCGACGTTCGCCGGCCGCAACGGCGCCAACCGATCCGCGTCCGTCAACGCGGTGTCCGCGAAACCGGACAGGTCGAGCACGTCAGTCTCCAACACGTCAACCGAGGTTGGCAGGTCACCGGAATCCCGCGACCTCGACAGCACCACAACGGGATTCGCGGTTGCCACGACGTACTCGGTGCGGTCGTCCGGATGTTCCGGATCGATGGGCAGGTAGCCGCCACCCGCCTTGAGGATGGCGTACATGGCCACGATCAGATCGACCGAGCGATACATGCCGAGCCCGACCAGGGTCTCCGGCCCGACACCGACCGACACCAGGTACCGCGCCAGCCTGTTCGCCCGGCGGTCGAACTCCCGATACGTCAGCACCTCCTCGCCGTAGATCAGCGCGGTGGCCTCCGGCGTCCGCTCGACCTGCGCCTCGAAGGCGTCCACCAGCGTGAGTTCGGGGACCACGACGTCGGTCTCGTTCCAGAGGGCCATCGCGGAACGTTCGGCGTCACTGCGCAGTTCGATGGCACCGACGGGCACCGCAGCGTCGACGGTGACGGCCTCGAGGATCGCGGTGAACTTCTCCGCGAAGCCGACCACGGTCGACTCGTCGAACAGGTCGCGTGCGTAGTTGAACGTCCCCTGGATCCCGGTGCGCCGCATCTCCTCGTCGAACTCGGTCGACAGCGTCACCTGCAGATCCATCTTCGCTGCGTCGGCCACCGCATCCACCGGCGCCACCGTCAGTCCCGGCAGCGAGATCTCCGATCGGGCGAAGTTCTGCACCACCAGCAGTACCTGGAACAGCGCCGAGTACGCCGTCGACCGGGTCGGGTTGAGCACGTCGATCAACTGCTCGACCTGGATGTCGGAGTGCGCAAACCCGTCGAGGTCGTTGGCGCGGACCCGGGCCAGGAAGTCGGTGAACGCGGCCGCGGGCTCGACCTGGTTGCGGAGCACCAACGTGTTGCCGAACATGCCGATCAGGTCGTCGAGCGCCTCCTCGCCGCGGCCGGCGACCTGCACCCCGATGACGATGTCGTCGGATCCGGAGAGCCTCGACAACAGCACGGCCAGAGCCGCGTGGGCCACCATGAAGAAGGTCGAGTTGTGTTCCCGGGCAAGCCGGTCGATCCGATCGGCAAGGTCCGCCGACATCGTGAAGTTCACGTTGCCGCCGCGATTCGACGCGACCGCGGGTCGCGGGCGGTCGGTCGGCAGCTCCAGCAGTTCGGGAACCCCGGCCAGTGCCTGCTTCCAGTAGCCGATCTGCTTGGCGGCCAGACTTTCGGCGTCGTTCTCGTCGCCGAGCATCTCCCGTTGCCACAGTGCGTAATCGGCGTACTGCACCGTCAGCGGCGCCCATGCGGGCTCGAGGCCCATCCGCCGGGACTCGTAGGCGACGAGGATGTCCCGCGACATCGGGGCCAGGGAGCCGCCGTCTGCTGAGATGTGGTGCATCCCGAGCGCGAGCACGTACTCGTGGTCGGCGAGCTGGAACAGGGCCGCGCGCAACGGGACTGCCCGGGTGACGTCGAACCCGCCGCCGACCACCTCGAACACCCGAGCGTGCAGTCGGTCCTCGGACACCCACTCCGGCTCGAGCGACGGCACCACGTCCGCCGCAGGCAGGACCACCTGGTGCGGACCGTCCTCCGAGTCGGGGAAGACCGTACGCAAGGCCTCGTGCCGCTCCACCATGTCGGACATCGCGGCCCGCAACGCGGCCGTGTCCAGGTCGCCGCTCAGCCGCAGCACGAAGGGGATGTTGAACGCCGGCGAGGTGGTGTCGAACTGGTTGAAGAACCACATCCGCTGCTGCGCATGCGACAACGGGATCCGCTCCGGACGCGGACCGGCCACCAACGGCGGACGCCCGCCCGCGCCGGCGTGCTGCTCCGCCGCAACGGCGAGCCCGGCCACGGTCGAGGCCTCGAACAGCACCCGCACCGGCACCTGCGTGTCCAGCGCCGCGCCGAGCCGCGAGATCACCTGGGTGGCGATCAGCGAGTTGCCGCCGAGCTCGAAGAAGTCGTCGTCGGCACCGACCCGCTCGATCCCGAGCACCTCGGCGAACACGCCCGCCACGATCTCCTCGATCGGCGTCGACGGCGCGCGGAACTCCCGCGCCGCGAACTCCGGCACCGGCAGCGCCCGCTTGTCCAGCTTTCCGTTGACCGTCACCGGCAGCGCGTCGAGGACCACCACCTGCGCCGGCACCATGTACGCCGGCAACGAACCCGCCAGCTCGTCGCGCAACACCTGCTGGTCGAGGGCGACCTCCGGGTCGGCGACTACGTAGCCGAGCAACCGCTGCCCGGTGTGCGGGTCCTCGTGCACCGTCACCACGGCCTGCGCCACTCCGTCGCACCCGGCCAGGGCCGCCTCGATCTCACCGAGTTCGATCCGCAGCCCGCGCAACTTCACCTGCGAGTCGGCGCGGCCCTGGAAGTCCAACTGACCGTCAGTGGTCCAGCGCACCAGGTCGCCGGTGGCGTACATCCGGGTCCCGGCCTCGCCGAACGGGTTCGCCACGAACTTGCTCGCGGTGAGCTCCGCGCGGTCGTGGTAGCCCCGGGCCAGTCCGAGCCCGGACACGTACAGCTCACCCACCACACCGAGGGGCACCGGCCGCAGCCGCGTGTCGAGCACCATCGCACCGACGCCCCCGACCGGCGGACCGATGGTGATCCGGTCACCGACCGAGATCGGCCCGGTCAGGGTGACGACGATCGTCGTCTCCGTCGGTCCGTAGCCGTTGATGAATCGCCGGCCCGGTGCCAAGCGCGCAACCAGCTCCGGCGGGCAGACGTCGCCGCCCACCGCGACCATCTCCAGTGCAGGCAGGTCCTCGGGCCGAACGGTCCCGAGCGCGGCGGGCGCGCTCATCACGTGGGTGACCGACTCCTCACGCAACAGCGCAGCGAGCTCGTCGCCGCCCATCACTGCCGGCGGCGCGACCACCATGGTCGCGCCGGCACTGAACGAGGCGAGCATCTCGAACAGCGAYGCGTCGAAGCTGGCGGAAGACAGGCGGAGCACCCGTGACTGCGCGGTGATCGCCATGTCCGGGTTGGCGTCCGCGGTGAACGGGGCGAGGCCGGTATGGCTCACCGCCACGCCCTTCGGCGTACCCGTCGACCCCGACGTGTAGATCATGTACGCCACGTTGTCCGCGGACAGTGGCGTCGTCCGGTCCCGGTCCGTGACCGGAGCGTCGGACCGGCCCTCGGCCACCTCGCCGTCCAGCTCGAACCACTCGCTCGTGCCCGGCAGCCCCTCGCGGACCCCGGCGACCGTCAGACCCAGCGCCGCACCGGAATCGGTGAGGATGTGCTCGATCCGCGCGGTCGGCAGCGCCGGGTCCACCGGCACGAAGGCCGCGCCGGTCTTGGCGACCGCCCACATCGCGACCACAGCCTCGACCGACCGCGGGAACGCCAGCGCCACGAAGGACTCCGGGCCGACGCCACGCGAGATCAGCAGCCGTGCAAGACGGTTCGAACGACCGTCGAGCTCGGCGTAGGTGGTCTCGTTGCCGGACGAGGTCAACGCCACCGCGCCGGGGGCCAACGCCGCACCGGACGTCAGGATTTCCGGCAACAGCCGCACCGGCAGCGGCGCCGCGAGGGCCCGCTCGACAACCGTCGCGCGTTCCGCCTCGTCGAGCAGGTCGAGTTCGCCGACCGGCAGGGCCGGATCGGCGGCAACGGCCCCGAGCAGCCGCACCAGTCGCGCGACGAATCCGCGCACCGTCGACTCGTCGAACAGGTCCGCCGCGTAGGTCACCGAACCCAGCAGTCCTTCCGCGGAGTCCCGGAAGGTCAGCTCCAGGTCCAGCTTCGCGACCGCGATCTCCGCGTCGAGCGCGGACACCTCGATGCCCGGCAGCTCGAACGACGTCGCCCCCAGGTTCTGCAGCGCCAACGCCACCTGGAACAGCGGCGAATGTGCCTGCGACCGAGGCGGATTCACCACCTCGACGACCCGCTCGAACGGCACGTCGGCATTGCCGAACGCGGCCAGGTCCACCGCGCGGGCCTGCGCCAGCAACTCCGTGAAGCTGAGCGTCGGGTCCACCTCGGTGCGCAGCACCAGCGTGTTGACGAACATGCCGACCAGGTCGTCGAGTGCAGCCTCGCCGCGACCGGCGATCGCGGTGCCGACGGTGATGTCCGTCGACCCGCTGAGCCGAGACAGCGTTGCCGCCAGCGCGGCGTGCAGGACCATGAACAGGGTGGACTGCTCGGCCAGCGCGAGCTCCCGCAGGCGACCGGCCAGTTCGGCGTCGACGCCGAACTCGGTGCGCGCACCGCGCATCGACATCACCGGCGGGCGCGGACGGTCTGTCGGCAACTCCAGCATTGCCGGCACGCCGGCCAACTGCTCGCCCCAGTAGCCGAGCTGAACCGCGGCCAGCGACTCCGGGTCGTCCTCCGACCCGAGCACCTCTCGCTGCCACAGCGCGAAGTCCGCGTACTGCACCTCGAGCGGCTCCCACGTGGGCGCCAGCCCCCCGGCGCGGGTGGCGTAGGCGACCATCACGTCGCGTGCCAACGGCGACAGGGAGAAGCCGTCCGCACTGATGTGGTGCACCACGACCGCGAAGACGTGCTCCGCTGTGCCGGTCTTGAACAGCCTGGCACGCAACGGGATCTCCGTCGAGACGTCGAATCCGCGGGACACGAAGTCGAACAGCGAGGCCGTCAGCACATCCTCGGACACCTCCGTCTCGTCGAGGTCCGCCTCGATCTCGCCGGCCCCGACCACCACCTGGGAGGGGCCGTCCGCCGAGTTCGGGAACACCGTGCGCAGCGACTCGTGCCGTTCCAGCACGTCCCCGACGGCCGCGCGCAGCGCCGCCACGTCGAGTTCCCCGGTCAGCCGGATCGCCAGCGGGATGTTGTAGGCCGGCGAGGCGGTGTCGAACTGGTTGACGAACCACATCCGGGACTGCGCGAGCGAGAGCGGGATCCGCTCCGGCCGCGGACCGGCGACCAGCGCGACCCGTCCGCCGACGCCGACGTGCCGCTCCGCCGCGACAGCGAGCCCGGCSACCGTCGAGGCCTCGAACAGCACCCGCACCGGCACCTGCGTGTCCAGCGCSGCGCCGAGCCGCGAGATCRCCTGGGTGGCGATCAGCGAGTTGCCGCCGAGCGCGAAGAAGTCGTCGTCGGCGCCGACCCGCTCGACCCCGAGCACGTCCGCGAACACGCCGGCCACGATCTCCTCGATCGGCGTCGACGGCGCCCGGAACGCCACGGCCTCGAAGGCCGGCACCGGCAGGGCCTTGCGGTCGAGCTTGCCGTTGACCGTCACCGGCAGCGCGTCGAGGACCACCACCTGCGCGGGCACCATGTACGCCGGCATCGATGCCGACAGCTCGCTGCGCAGCTTCTGGGGGTCGAGCGCGACCTCCGGGTCGGCGACGAGGTAGCCGAGCAGCCGCTGCCCGGTGTGCGGGTCCTCGTGCACCGTCACCACGGCCTGCGCCACGCCGTCACAGGCGAGGAACGCCGACTCGATCTCGCCGAGTTCGATTCTCAGTCCGCGCAGCTTCACCTGCGAGTCGGCGCGGCCGACGAAGTCCAGGTCACCGTCCGCCGTCCAGCGCACCAGGTCGCCGGTGAGGTACATCCGGCTGCCCGCCGCGTCGAACGGGTTGGCCACGAAGCGAGCCGACGTGAGGTCGGTACGGTCGTGGTAGCCGCGGGCCAGACCGGCACCGGACAGGTACAGCTCGCCCACCACGCCGATCGGCACCGGCCGCAGCCGCGCGTCGAGCACCACCGCGCCGACGCCGCCGATCGGTGCGCCGATGGTGATCCGGTCACCGGCGGCCAGCGACGCGGTCCGGGTGACGACGATCGTGGTCTCGGTGGGGCCGTAGCCGTTGAAGAACCGCCGACCGGGCGCGAGCCTGGCCACGAGTTCCGGCGGGCACACGTCGCCGCCGACGCCCACCACCTCGAGATCGGGCAGGTCCTCGGCGCGCATGGTCCCCATCGCCGCGGGCGCGCTCATCAGGTGGCTCACCCGCTGCTCGCGCACCAGTCCCGCGAGCTCGTCACCGCCGACCACCTCCGGCGGCGCCACCACCATGGTCGCGCCGGTGCTGAAGGACGTCAGCATCTCGAACATCGAGGCGTCGAAGCTGGCCGAGGCCAGTCGAAGCACACGAGACGTGGCGGTGATGACCATTTCCGGGTGGGCGTCCGCGGAGAACGCGGACAGCCCGGTGTGGGTGACCACCACGCCCTTGGGCATGCCTGTCGAGCCCGAGGTGTAGATCATGTACGCGACGTTGGTGGCGGACAGCGGCGCCGTCCGGTCCCGGTCGGTGACCGGTGCGTCGGACAGACCCTCCGCCAGGGCGGCGTCGAGTTCGAGCCACTCGGTGGTGCCCGGCATGTCCTCGTGGACGCCCGCGACCGTCAGGCCGAGCGCCGCACCGGAGTCGGTGAGGATGTGCTCGATCCGCGCGGTCGGCAGCGCCGGGTCCACCGGCACGAACGCGGCCCCGCTCTTGGCGACCGCCCACATCGCGACGACCGATTCGATGGTCCGCGGGAACGCCAGTGCCACGAAGGTCTCGGGACCCATTCCTCGCGAGATCAGCAGCCGTGCAAGGCGGTTCGACGTCGCATCGAGTTCCGCGTAGGTCATCTCGGCGCCGGATCCGATCAGCGCGACCTTCTCCGGGTCCAGTGCCGCGCCGGTGGCGAGCATCTCCGGCAGCAGTCGCGCCCGCAGCGGTCGCGCGAGCGCCCGCTGCGCCAGGGTCGCCCGCTCGCTCTCGTCGAGCAGGTCCAGCTCGCCGACCACCACGGCCGGGTCGGCCACGACCGAGCCCAGCAGCCGCAGCAGCCGCTCTACGAAGGTCCTCGCCGTGGACTCGTCGAACAGGTCCGCGGCGTACGTCAGCGAACCGGCCAGGCCGTCCGCACTCTCCCTGAACGTCAGCTCGAGGTCCATCTTCGCGACCGAGGCGTCCGCCTCGAGTGCGGACACCTCGATGCCCGGCAGCTCGAATGCGGCCAAGCCCTGGTTCTGCAGCGACAGGGCCACCTGGGCCAGCGGCGCGTGCGCCTGCGAACGCGGCGGGTTCACCACCTCTACGACCCGCTCGAACGGCACGTCGGCGTGACCGAACGCCGCCAGGTCCACCGCGCGGGTCTGCGCCAGCAACTCGGTGAAGGTCAGGGTCGGGTCCACCTGGGTGCGCAGGACCAGGGTGTTGACGAACATGCCGACGACGTCGTCGAGTGCGGCCTCGCCGCGACCGGCGATCGGGCTGCCGACGGTGATGTCGGCGGACCCGCTCAGACGGGCCAGCTGCACCGTCAGCGCCGCGTGCAGCACCATGAACAATGTGGACTGACGCCCCCGAGCCAGGTCCGTCAACTGCTCCAGCAGCCCCGCGTCGATCGTGAAGTCGGTGCGCGCACCGCGCATCGAAGCCAGCTGCGGGCGCGGGCGGTCCGTCGGCAGCTCCAGCAGCGCCGGCACGCCGGCCAACTGCTCGCTCCAGTAGCCGAGCTGGACCGATGCCAGCGACTCCGGGTCGTCCTCCGACCCGAGCATCTCGTGCTGCCACAGCGTGAAGTCCGCGTACTGCACCTCGAGCGGCTCCCACGTCGGTGCGAGCCCCTCGGTCCGCGCCAGGTAGGCCACCATCAGGTCTCGCGCCAGCGGCCCCGCCGAGAGGCCGTCCGACGAGATGTGGTGCACCGAGAACGCGAAGACATGCTCCCGATCCGAAATCCCGAACAGGCTTGCCCGCAACGGGATCTCCGCCGACACGTCGAAGCCTCGCAGAGCGAAGGTGGTGAACGCGGCCATCAGGCCGTCGGCCGACACCTCCACCTGGTCGAGTTCCAGCCGGACGTCGCCGATCTCGACGACCACCTGGGAGGGACCGTCCGCCGAGTTCGGGAACACCGTCCGCAACGACTCGTGCCGTGCGAGTACGTCACCCACGGCGGCACGCAACGACGCGACGTCGAGTTCACCGGTCAGTCGTACCGCGACCGGAATGTTGTATGCCGGCGAGGCAGTGTCGAACTGGTTGATGAACCACATCCGGGACTGCGCCACCGACAACGGGATCCGCTCCGGACGCGGCCGCGCCACGAGCGCCGTGCGGCCACCGGCACCCGCATGCCGCTCCACCGCCACGGCCAACGCGCCGACGGTCGAGGCCTCGAAGAGCGTCCGCACCGGCACCTTGGTGTCCAGTGCAGCGCCCAGTCGCGCCACCGTCTGCGTCGCGACCAGCGAGTTGCCACCGAGCTCGAAGAAGTCGTCGTCCAGACCGACCCGGTCCACCCCCAAGACATCGGCGAACACCCCCGCCACGATCTCCTCGATCGGTGTCGTCGGGGCCCGGAATTCGCGCACCTCGAACACCGGCGCCGGCAACGACTTCCGATCCAGCTTCCCGTTCGACGTCAGCGGGATCTGGTCGAGCACCACGAACGCCGACGGCACCATGTACTCCGGCAACGCCGTCGCAGCACGGTCCCGAACCGTCGAAACGTCCACGGCGGCCCCGACCGCAGGCACGAGGTACGCCACCAACACCGGATTGCCGGGGATGTCCTCGCGGACGATCACCGCCGCCTGGCCCACCTGCTCCTGCGCCAGCAACGCCGACTCGATCTCACCGAGCTCGATCCGGAAACCACGGACCTTCACCTGATCGTCAGCGCGCCCAAGGTACTCGAGGTCACCGTCGCGGCTCCAGCGCGCCATGTCGCCCGAGCGGTACAGCGCCGAACCGTCCGAGTCGAACGGATTCGCCACGAACCGACCCGCGGTCAACGCCGCCTGACCGAGGTAGCCACGAGCCAACTGCACACCCGCGACGTACATCTCACCCGGGACGCCGACCGGAACCGGCCGCAACCTCTCGTCGAGGACGTACACCTGCAGCCCCGCGATCGCCTGACCCACCAGGCTCGCCGACGCAGATGCCGCGGTGACCTCGTCGACACGGCGATGCGAGACATGCACGGTCGTCTCGGTGATGCCGTACATGTTCACCAACACCGGCGACGAGTCATCGTGTCGCGCATACCAGTCCGACAGCCTGCGCAACTCCAGCGCCTCACCGCCGAAGATCACGTAACGCAACGCCAACTCCGACGGTGCCTGACGATCAGCCTCCGCCAACTGGTAGAACGCCGACGGCGTCTGGTTGAGCACCGTCACCCGCTCGCGCGCCAACAACTCCAGGAACTGCTCCGGCGACCGCGAGGTGAAGTAGTCCACCACCACGAGGGTGCCGCCGTAGAGCAACGGACCCCACAGCTCCCACACCGAGAAGTCGAACGCGTACGAGTGGAACATCGTCCACACGTCGCTCGTGCCGAATCCGAACTCGGACTCGGTGTTCGCCATCAGCCGCCCGACATTGCGGTGCGGTACCAGCACACCCTTCGGGCGACCGGTCGAACCCGAGGTGTAGATCACGTACGCGACATTGCCGGGCGAGAGCGGCGCAAGCCGATCCACGTCGGTCACCGCTGCAGCCGAATACCCGGACAGGTCAACCGAATCCAATTCGACCACCGGAAGCGCGGCCGGCAACGCGATCGCATTGCCCGACCACGTGAGCACACACACCGGCGACGCATCGGAGAGCATGTACTCGATCCGGTCCGCCGGGTACGTCGGGTCCACCGGCAGGTAGCCGCCGCCGGCCTTGACCACCGCGAGCAGCGCCACCACCAGGTCCGCCGACCGCGGCAGGGCCACCGCCACCAACGACTCCGGCCCGACCCCCGCCGCCACCAGCACCCGGGCCAACCTGTTGGCCCGCTCGTCCAGTTCACGGTAGGACAACGCCTCGTCGGCGAAGCGGACCGCAACCCGCTCCGGATGTGCCTGCGCCACAGCGTCGAACAACTCCACCAGTGTGGTGTCCGTACCCGTGTCCGCACCGGAGGTGTTCCACTCCGAGAGCATCAACTCGCGTTCGGCCCGGTCGAGCAGGTCGATGTCACCCACCGTCACCGCCGGGTCCGCGGTGACGGCGGACAGGACCCGCATGAACCGGTCCCCGAACGTCGTCGCGGTTGCCTCGTCGAACAGATCGGTCGCGTAGGTCAGCTCGGCCACCATGCCCGCGGCGACGCCGGTCTCACCCCACGACTCCGAGAGCGTCAACTGCAGGTCGAACCTCGCCACCTGTGCGTCGAAATCCACCGTGCTGACCGTGAGGTCCGGGAGTTCGAGGCTGGTCAACCCCAAGTTCTGGAAGGTCAGCGCAACCTGGAAAAGCGGGTGTCGAGCCTGCGAACGGGTGGGGCTGAGCACGTCGACGAGCCGCTCGAACGGCACGTCGGCGTGCGCGAAACCGGCCACGTCGGTCGCCCGGGTCTGCTCGAGAACCTCCTCGAAACTGGCCGCCGAGTCGATTTCGGTGCGCAGCACCAGGGTGTTGACGAACATGCCGACCAGGTCGTCGAGCGCGGCCTCGCCACGGCCGGCGACCGGCGCACCGACGGCGATGTCGGCGGTTCCCGACAACCGCGCCAACAGCACTGCCAGGGCCGCGTGCATCACCATGAAGGTGGTGCTGTTGTGCGTCCGCGCCAGTTCACCGAGCGCCGCGTGCATGCCCGCATCCACCGTGAACGCGGTGCTGGCACCGTGATTCGACGCCACCGCCGGCCGCGGTCGGTCGCTGGGCAGGTCCAACTGGTCGGGCAGAGCCGCCAGTTCCTGCGACCAGTAGGCCAGCTGCGTGGAGATCAGCGATTCCGGGTCGTCCTCACTGCCGAGGACCTCCCGCTGCCACAGGCTGTAGTCGGCGTACTGCACCGACAGCGGTTCCCATCCGGGCGCGACATCGATGGTGCGAGCCCCGTACGCGACCATCACGTCCCGCACCAACGGACGGATCGAGAATCCGTCGGCGGCAATGTGGTGGACCACGAACATCAGCACGAACTCGTCCCCGCCCAACGAGAACAGAGTCGCTCGCAGGGGGACCTGAGTGGTGACATCGAATCCGATGGCGGCCTCGGCGGCGATGGCGTCGATCAGCTCGGACTCGACGACAGTCACCGGCGTCAGGTCCAGGGCCACGTCGCCGATCGGCACGACCACCTGGGCCGGCCCGGCGGCCGTGTCCGGGTACCTGGTCCGCAGCACCTCGTGCCTGGCGACCATGTCCGCCACAGCGGACTGCAGCGCCGCGACGTCGAGGCGACCGGACAGGCGCACCGCGGCCGGGATGTTGTTCACCGCGGAAGCCGTGTCGAACTGGTTGAGGAACCACATCCGGGACTGCGCGAGCGAGAGCGGGATCCGCTCCGGCCGCGGACCGGCCACCAGCGCGACCCGCCCACCGCCGCCGACGTGCCGCTCCGCCGCGACAGCGAGCCCGGCGACCGTCGAGGCCTCGAACAGCACCCGCAC
>NZ_JBFUJP010000040.1:0-43782 GCF_056401315.1 Rhodococcus sp. P4_F5
GAATTCCGGCATCGGGGTCGTTGCTGAACCGCACCGTCCGCCCGTTCTTGTAGACCGGCTCGACTTCCGGGCTCCCCGGCTCCCGCCGGTCGCTGAACTCACGGAACAGCGTGTTGAAGTTGGGAGGGCCGGCGAACAACGTTCCCGAGGTGCGGTTGCGCAGGTCGTACTCACCGCTGAAGGCGGTCTCGCCGCCGAACGAGCCCAGGCTCTCCCCGGCGACGAACAGCTGGGGACGGTTGTCCGGCGGCAGCTTCGACCACACGTCGTAGACCGCGTCGAACAGGTCGCGCCCGGCTTCCCGTGCCTTCGACTGGTCGACCAGGTAGGAAATCCACGACGGCAGGTACGAGTACTGGATCGCCACGGTCGCCGCGTCGCCGCCGGTGAGGTACTCGAAGCTGTCCACCAGGGCCGGGTCCACCCAGCCGCTCCCGGTCGTGGTGACCACGAGCAGGTTGCCGCGCTGGAAACCTCCGGCCCGGCTGAGGTCCTCTACCGCCAACGCCGCCCGGGACTCGGAGTCCGCCGACGACGCCAGACCGGCGTAGGTGCGAATCGGTTCCAGGGCCGGGCGGTCGACGAACTGGCCGATCTGGTCGGTGGACGGGCCGTCGCCGATGAAGCTGCGCCCCTGCCATCCCAGCGAATCCCACGGCACCACCGATCCCGGGCCACCCGACCGCAGGCTGGTGGCCGGCTGCGCCGCACCCTCCGGAGTCATCGTGTCGCGCAACGAGAAGGCCTCGTTGGCGATGCCGACGAGACCGCCGAGCAGTACTCCCGAGACCACCGCGTAGACCAGCCCCGCGATGAGAAACCAGCCGACCACCCCCGCGGCCCGCCGCCCGATCCACCGGTTGAGCAGCCTCGCGCTCGCACGGTACAGGCCGCGGATGCCGCGTCCGATCGCCAGGAGGAGACAGAACACCACCGCCGCGACGACGGGCGCGAGGACCACGAGCGGGATGTTGTACTCGGTGACTCCCATCAACGCGCGGATCTGGTGCTGCCAGTACTGCCCTACGCCGAACGAGACGGCGAACAGCACCACCGCACTGACGAGGAAGACCAGCCAGGGCCGGCGCCCCGGACGCCGCAGAGACCGGTCGGCGAACGCCCGCCACACGAAGGCCGCGAACACTCCCAGCCCGTACCCGATCGCGGCGGTGATTCCACAGACCACTCCCTGCAGCACGCCCCCACGCGGAAGCAGCGACGGGGTGAACGACAGACAGGCGAAGACGAGTGCACCCCAGCAACCGGGAAGGGTGGCGTACAGCAGCTTCCGGCGCTCGCCGGACTCGGGCGGCGCACCGTCGTCGACTCCGGCGGCGGACGGACCGCCGGGCGAATCCAGGACCTTCTGCTCCATGGCAACCTCCGCCTACCGCTACGGCTACTCCCAGCCGGAGCTCGGAATCCACGTCCATATCGCCCAGATGACGACGGCATCGATCGCGATGATCACGCTGGCCCACACCGGGTGGTAGGGCAGCCACAGGAAGTTGACGACAATCGACAGTGCCGCGATGACGACGGCCAGCGTCCGCGCCCAGATGCCGCCGCTGAGCAGGGCGACCCCCACCAGCGCGATCAGCACACCGAGCACGAGGTGGATCCAGCCCCACACCGTCAGGTCGAACTCGTAGGTGTAGTCGGCACCGACGGCGAAGACCTCGTCGCCGGCGACCGCGGCGATCCCCTGAAGAACCTGGAGGATACCGACGGTGACGAAGAGGACCGCGGCCCCGATCGACGTGCCGGCCGCGACATGCTGTTTGTGGCTCAACTGATCGGACACGACGGTTCACCTCTCCGGACTCGGAAGCGCTGCGCCCCCTCAGTGTGCGCCCATCCGCCCGTGTCGGTGGGCCGAGGCACTATGGACACCATGGACACGGTGCTCGGCAGGTTCTCCGCCCCCACCCGGGAGTGGTTCGCCGGCGCCTTTCCCGCACCCACCGCCGCCCAACTGGGGGCCTGGGAGGCGATCGCGGACGGCTCACATGCACTGGTCGTGGCCCCGACCGGATCCGGAAAGACCCTCTCCGCCTTCCTGTGGGCACTCGACCAGCTGGCCACCCGTCCGCACGACGAGAAGCGTCCACCGGGCACCACGGTCCTGTACATCTCGCCGCTCAAGGCCCTCGCTGTCGACGTCGAACGCAACCTGCGCGCACCGCTGGTCGGGATCACCCAGACCGCGAAGCGACTCGGGCTGGCGCCGCCGGAGATCACCGTCGGCGTCCGCTCCGGCGACACCACGCCCGCGGACCGCCGCGCCCTGGTCCGCACACCCCCCGACATCCTCATCACCACCCCCGAGTCGCTGTTCCTGATGCTCACCTCGGCGGCCCGCGAATCGCTCGCCACCGTGCGGACCGTCATCGTCGACGAGGTGCACGCCGTCGCGGCGACCAAACGCGGTGCGCATCTCGCTCTCTCGCTCGAACGGCTCGACATGCTGCTCGAGCGTCCCGCCCAGCGAATCGGGCTCTCCGCCACCGTCCGGCCGCACGAGGAGGTCGCGCGGTTCCTGGCCGGCGCGGCGCCGGTACACATCGTGTGCCCGCCCGCACCGAAGACCTTCGACCTGACGGTGCGGGTACCGGTCGAGGACATGACGGAGCTCGGGGTCACGGCAGCATCCGACGACTCGAACTCTCCTGCGCCACAACAGGGCTCGATCTGGCCGCACGTGGAGGAACAGATCGTCGACCTGGTCCTGGATCACTCCTCGTCGATCGTGTTCGCGAACTCGCGCCGACTCGCCGAGCGGCTCACCGCCCGGCTCAACGAGGTCTACGCCGAGCGGCTCGGCGCCCCCGTCGACACCGTCCACCGGCCCGCGGCGCAGATCGGCGCCCCCACCGAGGTGAACCACGGCGCGGACCCGCTGCTGGCCCGCGCCCACCACGGCTCGGTGAGCAAGGACCAGCGGGCGATCATCGAGGACGACCTCAAGTCGGGGCGACTGCGCTGCGTGGTCGCGACCAGCAGCCTCGAACTCGGCATCGACATGGGCGCGGTCGACCTGGTCGTGCAGGTCGAGGCGCCGCCCTCGGTGGCCAGCGGACTGCAGCGGGTCGGCCGGGCCGGGCACCAGGTCGGCGAGATCTCCCGCGGGGTGCTCTTCCCCAAGCACCGGACCGACCTGATCCACTGCGCGGTCACCGTCGAGCGGATGACCGCGGGCAAGATCGAGTCGCTCGCGGTGCCGGCCAACCCGCTCGACATCCTCGCCCAGCACACCGTCGCCGCCTGCGCGCTCGACCCGCTCGACGCGGGCGTCTGGTTCGACGTGGTCCGGCGCACCGGGAGTTTCGCCGCCCTGCCGCGCTCGGCCTTCGACGCCACCCTCGACCTGCTCGCGGGTCGGTACCCCTCCGACGAGTTCGCCGAGTTGCGCCCGCGGCTGGTGTGGGACCGTGACGCCGACGTGCTCACCGGCAGGCCCGGCTCGCAGCGCCTCGCCGTCACCTCGGGCGGCGCCATCCCGGACCGCGGCCTGTTCACCGTCTACATGGTCGGCGAGAAACAGTCCAGGGTCGGCGAACTCGACGAGGAGATGGTCTACGAGTCCCGCGTCGGCGACGTCTTCGCGCTCGGCGCCACCAGCTGGCGGATCGAGGAGATCACTCACGACCGGGTCCTGGTCAGCCCCGCGTACGGACTGCCCGGCCGGCTTCCGTTCTGGCACGGCGACGGCCTCGGCCGACCCGCCGAACTCGGTGCCGCGCTCGGCGAGTTCCTGCGCGAGATGTCGCTCGGCGACGCCGCCGACCTGCGCACCCGCCTCACCGACCAGGGCCTGGACACCAACGCCACCACCAATCTGCTGGCGCTGGTCGAGGAGCAACGGACCGCGACCGGCCAGGTGCCCACGGACCGGACCCTGGTGCTGGAGCGGTTCCGTGACGAGCTCGGCGACTGGCGACTGGTGCTGCACTCGCCGTACGGGCTGCCGGTGCACGCACCGTGGGCACTGGCGGTCGGCGCCCGACTGCAGGATCGCTACGGGATCGACTCCACGCCAACGGCATCCGACGACGGCATCATCGTCCGGCTGCCGGACACCGAGGACGCGCCGCCCGGCGTGGACCTGTTCGTCTTCGACCGCGACGAGATCGAGGACATCGTCACCGAACAGGTCGGCCACTCCGCCCTGTTCGCGTCCCGGTTCCGCGAGTGCGCGGCCCGTGCCCTGTTGCTGCCGCGTCGCAACCCCGGCAAGCGGGCGCCGCTGTGGCAGCAGCGACAGCGGTCCGCGCAGCTGCTCGACGTGGCCCGCAAGTTCCCGACCTTCCCGATCCTGCTCGAGACGGTGCGCGAATGCCTGCAGGACGTGTACGACCTGCCCTCGCTGACCCGGCTGTTCGACGCCGTCGGCCGCAAGCAGATCCGGCTGGTCGAGGTGGAGACCGCCTCGCCCTCCCCGTTCGCCGGCGCGCTGCTCTTCGACTACGTCGGCGCGTTCATGTACGAGGGAGACAGCCCGCTCGCCGAACGCCGCGCCGCCGCACTGTCGCTGGACTCGACCCTGCTCGCCGAACTGCTCGGCCGGGTGGAGCTGCGTGAACTGCTCGACGCGGACGTCATCGACCTCACCGAACGCGAACTGCAGCGCCTGGTCCCCGACCGCAAGGCGAGGGACGCGGAGGGCGTGGCCGACCTGCTGCGCCTGCTCGGGCCCCTGACCACGGAGGAGATCGCGGCGCGGGCTGTCGCCGAGCCGCGGGAGTGGCTGGCCGAACTGGAAGCCCGCAAACGCGTCATGCGGGTCGCCTTCGCGGGCCGCCGGTGGTGGGTGGCGATCGAGGACGCCAGCCGGATGCGCGACGCCCTCGGGGTGCCGCTGCCGATCGGGACGCCCGCCGCGTTCATCGAGCCGGCCCTGGACCCGCTCGGCGACCTGGTCGGCCGGTACGCGCGCAGCCACGGCCCCTTCGCGCTCGCCGACGCCGCCGCCCGGTTCGGACTCGGCACCTCCGTCGTGCGGGACGTGCTGCGCCGCCTCGCCGTCGACAAGCGCGTCGTCGAGGGCGAGTTCCGGCCCGCGGAATCGGGCAGCGAGTGGTGTGACGCCGAGGTGCTGCGCCGGCTGCGGCGCCGCTCGCTGGCCGCCGCGCGGCGGGACGTCGAGCCGGTCGAACCGGCGGCGCTGGGCCGCTTCCTGCCCGACTGGCAGCACGTGGGCGGCGGCCTGCGCGGTATCGACGGCGTCGCGGCCGTGATCGAACAGCTTGCGGGCGTCCCGATCCCGGCCTCGGCCTGGGAGTCGACGGTGCTGCGGTCGCGGGTGCGCGACTACCAGCCGGCGATGCTCGACGAGCTCACCACCACCGGCGAGGTGCTGTGGTCGGGCGCGGGGCAGATCTCCGGCAGCGACGGCTGGGTGTGCCTGCATCCCGCCGACGCGGCGCCGCTGACACTGACGCCGGCGGACTCCACCCAGCTGTCCGAGCAGGCCCGCGCGATTCTCGACGTGCTCGGCTCGGGCGGCGCCTTCTTCTTCCGAAACCTCGCCGATCAGGTCGGGTCCACGGACGACGAGTCCCTCGTGGCCACGCTGTGGGAACTGGTGTGGTCGGGACACGTGAGCGGCGACTCGTTCGCCCCGCTGCGCGCGCTGATGTCGGGCACCACCCGGTCCACCCCCAGCCACCGGGCGCCGCGCCGAACCCCACGGGCCCGCCCATACCGCGCGCTCGCGCGACCCACGCTGCCCACCCGGACCGGACCCCCGACGGTGGCCGGACGCTGGTCGATCCTGCCGGAGCTCGAGGCCGACCCGACCGTCCGGGCCCACGCCCGCGCCGACCTGCTGCTCGAGCGGTACGGGGTCCTCACCCGGGGTTCGGTCGTGGCCGAGTCCGTGCCCGGCGGCTTCGCCCTGATGTACAAGGTGCTGCGCGGGTTCGAGGACAGCGGCCGGTGCCGCCGCGGCTACTTCGTGAACACCCTCGGCGCCGCCCAGTTCTCGACCTCCGAGGTGGTGGACCGACTGCGCGGATACGGCGACGGCGCGGTCGCCGAGCCTGCGCGCACCGCCGTGGCGCTGGCGTCGACGGACCCGGCGAACCCGTTCGGCGCGGCGCTGCCCTGGCCCACCGTCGACGGCGGGCACCGGCCAGGACGCAAGGCGGGCGCCCTGGTCGTGTTGGTCGGCGGCGAGCTCGCGCTGTACGTCGAGCGGGGCGGCAAGACGATGCTCACCTTCACCGCGGACCCCGGTGACCTGCACACCGCCGCGATCGCGCTGGCCGACCTGGTGGACGGGGGCGGCGTCGAGAAGATCGTCATCGAGAAGGTGGACGGCGAGTCGGTGCACACCAGCGGGCTCTCCCCCGCCCTGGTCGAGGCCGGGTTCTCCGCCACCCCGCGCGGGCTGCGCAAACGGACCTCCTACGCGCGGGGCTGACCGTGCCCGAAGGTGACACCGTCTGGCAGGCCGCGGCCCGGCTGCGCACCGCGCTGGCTGGGAAGGCGCTGACGGTCAGCGACTTCCGGGTGCCGCGGTACGCGACGGTGGACCTGACGCCGGGACCGGTCGAGGAGGTGCTCAGCCGCGGCAAGCACCTGTTGATCCGGATCGGCGAGAGCACGGTGCACACCCACCTGAAGATGGAGGGCGCGTGGCACGTCTACCCGGCGGGCACGCGGTGGCGACGGCCCGGCTGGCAGGCCCGGGTCCTGCTGGGCACCGACGATTTTCTGGCGGTCGGATTCCAGCTCGGGATCGTCGAGGTCGTCCCCCGGGCCGACGAGGCCGGCGTGGTCGGGCACCTCGGCCCGGACCTGCTCGGCCCCGACTGGGACGCCGGCCGCGCCGCGGCGAACCTGGCAGCGGACCCCGGCCGCCCGATCGGCCTGGCCCTGCTGGACCAGCGCGTGATGGCCGGTGTCGGCAACGTCTACCGCAACGAGCTGTGCTTCCTGCGCGGAGTGCACCCGGCGACCCCGGTGGCCGCCGCGGGCGAACTCCTCGATTGGGCCGAGCTCGCGCACCGGCTGCTGGTGGCGAACCGGGACCGCACCGTCCGCGTCACCACCGGCGACCGTCGCCGCGGCCGGACCACGTGGGTGTACGGCCGGGCCGGCAGGCCGTGCCTGCGCTGCGGCACCCTGGTCGAGTCGGGACCCCTCGGCGACGACGCGGCGCCGGAGCGGCAGATCTTCTGGTGCGCGCGCTGTCAGCCCGCCCGGACCTGACCCGCGCTCACACGAAGTCGAAGAGCGGTGGCACCAGCAGGACGACCAGTGCCGCCCACGCCCCGAAGACGGGCAGGTAGCGGGTCTGCCAGCGTTCGGTCGCCTCGAATCCGCTTCGGCCGCGGACGAATCCGAGCAACAGGCGGGCCGACCACACGAGGTTCACGAGCAGGACGAGGTTCAGTCCCAGCGCGACCACCTTGTTCGGTGTGAAACCGAACTCCGCGATCCGGGTCAGCATCGCCGCCAACATCATCAGGTCGACTGCCAGCGCACTGACGACGAGGACCAACTGGAGTCGGTCGAACAGGTCCGGCGGCGCCAGCGGGTCCCGCGCCGACGTCGCGTACAGCACCAGTCCCAGCACGACCACGAGGATCAGATCCATCAGGATCAGCAGGTTCCGGTCGACGTCACCGACGTTGCCGTCCACCGCGAACGCGGCGAGCAGGACGAGCAGCATCACGATCGTGATCGGCGTGAACACGCGGGTCAGGACGGGCGCGATGTTCTCCACCACGCTCTGCTTCGCCTCTACGAGCCACGCCGCGACGATGACGGCACCGGCCGCGCCGAACGGCAGCACCCAGTCCTCGATCACCCACTCCATGTCGGTGCCGAGCGAGGTGAACGCGCCGACCGTCAGCCCGATGAGGACGCCGCCGCCGAGCGCGAGGAGAGTCAGGTACACGACCCATTCGCCGGTGAACCGGATGAAGTCCATCCGTCTGCGGTCGGAGCGCCAGTCGCCGCCGACGTACGCCAGTCCGACGGCGAACCACAGCACTACCGGTACGTGGATCGCGGCGATGATCTCGGTCGATCCCTCCGGATCGAACGGAAAGAGATTCAGCACCAGTGCGGCCCCCGCGAACGGCACCGCGAGCGCGGCCGCGACCCGGGTGGTCACCCGGCGCTTCCACGCGAAGTAGCCCGCGAGGAAGGGCAGGATGAACACGCTGACGTTGCGCGCGAAGACGTTGTCGTCCAGTTCCGCCCACCGCGCCAGCTCGAGGGTGGCACCCGCACAGAGGGCGAGTGCGAGAACGACGAACAGTTCACGACGGGGCGGGTGCGTGCTCGTGCCGGTCTCCGCCTGGACGAGCACCAACTGCTTCCAGAGCCGTTCGGAATGCTCCCGGGCGAACTCGCGGGAGATGGCGTCCACACTGCCCATCCGTTTGACCGCGACGAGGAAGGCCTCGTCGTCGGCCAGTCCGGCGGCGGCGAGGTCCGAGATCCGGTCGCGCAGATGGTCTTCCATCTCGTCGACGTCCGCGGACGAGATCACGCGATGCCGTTCGACGTAGCCGCGCCACTGGCCGATCTGGGACTCCAGTGCGGCGTCGGCCATCACGACCACCCCTGCGCGACGGCGGTCGGCGGCAACTGCGCACTGCGCCACACCTGGTTCAGCGCGTCCGCGACGACGTCCCACTGGCCGCGCCGCTCGGCGAGCACCGCACGGCCCGCCTCGGTGATCGCGTAGTGCTTGCGCCGGCGCCCGGCGTCCGAGGTTCCCCACGACGCCGAGACGTACCCGGACCGCTCCAGGCGGTGCAGCAGCGGGTACAGCATCCCGTCCGTCCACTGGATCTGTCCCTTGGACAGGTCGTGGACCCGCTTGAGGATGGCGTACCCGTACGACTCGCCGTCCACCAGGATGCCCAGCACGAGCAGCGTCGCCGAGGCAGCCACCAGATCCTTGTCGATGTGCACAGCACCTCCCATACCTAGATCTGCTAGCCATGAACCCTAGCAGTTCTAGGTATGGGAGGCAGGAACAGACGAACCGACGTCGGTCACGGGCGGGCCGCTCGGTCGAGCAGATCGAGGCAGTGCCGGATCAGCCGCTCCCGGGGCACGGTGACGGTGCCGTCGAGGTAGCCGATGAACAGGCTCGTCAGGGCGCCGACGAGACCGACCGCCCGCAGGGCGCGTTCGTCGGGATCGGCAACGCCGCGCAGCTGATCCTGGACCAGCACAACGAAACTCGGGGCCAACTCCAGGCCGCGTCCGCCCAGCGCGGGGTCCCGCAGCGGCGCCAGCAGCAGAACCCGGCCGGCTTCGGGGTGGTCGAGGACGAGGGCCACGAACGCGCGCACCGCGAGTTCGGCGGTCTCCGTCGGGGTCTCGGCGCCGGAAACCGCGGTCACCAGGGCGGCACGGGCCCGCTCGCCGACCTCCGCGTACACCTCTCGGATGTAGGTGTCGCGGTCGGCGAAGCTCTCGTAGAAGTAGCGCTCGGTGACGCCGGCCGCCCGGCAGGCGGCGCGAACGCTCACGGCCGGACCGTCACCGGCGCCGAGCAGATCCACCCCGACCTCGAGCAGCCGCGTCCGTCGCTGCAGGCGGCGCTGGTCGAGGCCGGGGCGGTCACTGGTCATCGCCGCAAAGTCTAGGCAGCTCCGCTGCTCGTGCGCGGTTGACGGGTCCACAGACCCGTCAACCGCGCACGAGCGCCGAAGGCGCCTGCGTCACATGTGGGTGCCGCCGTCGATCCGGATCTCGGTGCCGGTGACGAACTTTCCGTCATCGGAGGCGAGCATCGCGATCACACCGGCGACGTCCTCCGGCGGCGCGAAGCCCTCGCCGATCCACGGGTACAGCTTGCCGATCAGGCTCGGGTCGACGCCCTCCTCCGGGAATCCCGGGTTGCTGGTCATGCCCGAGGCGATGGAGCCGGGCTCCACGGCGACCGCGCGCAGACCCTGCTTGGCGTACTCGAGGGCGATGGCGTGGGTGAAGGACCGGATGCCGCCCTTGGTGGCCGCGTAGGCCGCCATGTACGGGTGCGCGAAGGACGCGGAGGTGGAGCTGAAGTTCACCACAACGCCCTTGCCGGACTCGAGCAGCGCGGGCAGCGCCTGCCGCGTGACCAGGAAGGTGCCGGTCAGGTTGACCCCGATCATGGTGTTCCAGAAGTCCAGCGTGGTCTCCGCGGTGTGCGAGGACCGCAGGATGCCGGCGGCGTTGACGAGCACCTGCAGGCCGCCGAGCTCGGCGATCGCGCCACCGAGCGCGTCCCGCACCGAGTTCTCGTCGGAGATGTCCGCGACGACCGTGCTCAGCCGGTCCGCGACGCCCGCCTCCTCGGCGCGCTGACGGGTGAGGGCCAGCCCGTCCTCGGACACGTCCGCGGCGGCGACGATGCCGCCCTCGGCGAGGATCCGGGCGACCGTCGCCTGCCCGATGCCCGAGCCGGCACCGGTGATCAGCACCTTGCGGCCTTCGAAACGATTCATGTCCTGCACTCCTTCTCGTGTGGTCAACATGCCCTTGACTGCAAGCTACGCCAAGATGGCACAACGTGCCATGATGGTGCGCATGGCGGACCCCACAGCGCAAGTCCCCCGCTCACTCACCGAGCGGCGCAAGGCCCAGACCCAGCTGGAGATCGCCCGCTGCGCCGCCGGTCTGTTCGCCGAGCGTGGCACCGCGGCGGTCACCGCGGACGAGATCGCGGCCGCTGCGGGCATCGGGCTGCGCACGTTCTACCGCTACTTCCGCACGAAGGAGGAGGCGGTCACGCCGCTGCTCGCCGGCGGCGTCAGCGGCTGGATCGCCGACCTGGCGGCCGCTCCCCGCGAGCTCACTGCCGTCGCGGCACTCGAGTCGTCCGCCCGTCGCACCCTGACCCGCACCGACCGGTTCGGCGTGGGCGCGCTGCGCCTGACCCGCGCGCTGCTGCGCGCCGTGCCGGGCGACCCAGCCCTCGAGTCGGTGTGGTTCCGGGTGGTGCACGACACCGAGGAGGCGCTGGTGTCGGTGCTCGGCGAGCGACTCGGCCCCGGCGCGGACCCGCTCGAGGTCCGACTGCTCGCGGTGGCGGGCAACACCGCGATGCGCCTGGCCGTCCAGACCTGGGCCGGGACCGGCGACACCGCCGCAGGCGAGGAGGCCGGACCGAGCCCCGCGGACATCGCCGTCCGGTGCATCCGCACCCTGACCGCCGGCGTCGCGGCTGCGGGTGTGCGTACGCCTCAGGGATGACGCGGCCTCCGACTTACGGACCACCGCATTCTCAGCGAGTTCACACCTGACGCCGATGTGCGTCACGGGTGGAGGCGGCAGGGTGGAACCGGTCCGGGAAACTCCCGCACGGGAAGGCTCGAGATGTTCACCGCACCCCTCGCCGTCGTCGCCCTGCTCGTCATGGCGATCTCCGGCCACCTCGCCCGCTCGGCGCCCCGAAGCGTCGTGCGCACGCACTGACGGGCCGGGACGGGCCGGGCTGTGCGCGTGCCCCGAGCTGGAACATGCCAAGCTGTAACGCATGCCGCGCAAGCCCCTGTCCGCCGAGGACTACGCCAGCCGAGTCAGCGCATACGTCTACGGCAACGTGCTGATCCTGGCCGCACTCGTGCCACTGCACAACACCAGCGTGGTGCACGCGGGGCTGACCATCATCGGCACCGGGCTGTCGACCTTCATCGCGCACGCCTTCGCCGAGTCCGTCGGGCGCAGCACCCGCTCCGGGCGACCGCTGACGAAGATGGAACGCCTGGCCGAGCTGCGCGACTCGGTGCCGGTCCTCACCTCCGCCGTGATCCCCGCCGCGCTGGTGGGACTCGGCGCGTTGGGATGGATCGACCTGCGTACCGCACTGATGCTCGCCGAGATCTGGGTCGTCACCCGCATCGCCGGCATCACCTACATCATCACGCGGCTGCGCGGCGAACGCCCCAACCGGGGCACCCTGGCCGCCTCCATCGGGCTGGCCCTGATCGCGATGGTCGTCGTCGCCGTCAAGCTGCTGCTGACCCACTGACAGTCCGGACGACCTACTCTCCGGGCTGCGCCACGGACCGCACCGGCTCGAGAATCTCCGCGCGCGCCTCGGGGGCCGCCGCCCGCAGCGCGTCCGCCGACGTGTCGTCGGGCTGGGCCTGAGAATGCACCTCCGCCTCCACCCGCGCCCGGTACGTCTCGACCTCCCGGTCCACGGTGGCCTCGTCCCAGCCCAGCACCGGCGCCACCAGGTTGGCGACCTGCTCGGCGCAGTTCACGCCGCGGTGCGGGTACTCGATCGAGATGCGGGTGCGCCGCGCCAGGATGTCCTCGAGATGCAGTGCCCCCTCCGCGGCCGCCGCGTACACGGCCTCCACCTGGAGGTAGTCGGGCGCATCGGTGATGGGCGCCAGCAGTTCGGGTGCCTCGTCCGCGAGCCCCAGCACCTCGTGGATCAGCGAGCCGTAGCGGTCGAGCAGGTGCTTGACCCGGTACGGGTGCAGCCCGTACTGCTCGCCGACCTGCACGGTCTGGTTCACCAGTGCGAAGTAGCCGTCCGCGCCGACCAGCGGCACCTTCTCGGTGATCGAGGAGGCCACCCGCGCCGGGACGTCCTCGGCGGCCAGGTCGACGGCGTCCTCGGCCATCACCCGGTAGGTGGTGTACTTGCCGCCCGCGATGGCCACCAGGCCCGGCGCCACCCGTGCCACCGCGTGCTCACGCGAGAGCTTCGAGGTCTCGTCGCTCTCCCCCGCCAGCAGCGGCCGCAGCCCCGCGTACACACCGTCGATGTCGTCGTGGGTGAGCGGGGTGACCAGCACCTTGTTCACCTGGCCGAGGATGTAGTCGATGTCCGCCTTCGTGGCGGCCGGATGCGCGAGGTCGAGGTTCCAGTCGGTGTCGGTGGTGCCGATGATCCAGTGCCCACCCCACGGGATCACGAACAGCACCGACTTCTCGGTGCGCAGGATGATCGCCGCCTCGCTGACCACCCGGTCGCGGGGCACCACGATGTGCACACCCTTGCTCGCCCGCACCCGGAACCGCCCGCGCTGGTTCGACAGCGCCTGGATCTCGTCGGTCCACACGCCGGTGGCGTTGACCACCACGTGGCCGCGCACCTCAGTGGCCTGCCCGTTCTCCGAATCCCGTACCCGCACACCGGAAACCCGGTCCGCCTCACGGAGGAAGCCGACCACCTGCGTCGAGGTGCGGACCACCGCGCCGTAGTGCGCCGCCGTCCGGGCCACCGTCATGGTGTGCCGGGCGTCGTCGACCACGGTGTCGAAGTAGCGGATACCGCCGATCAGCGCGGAGCGCTTGAGCCCGGGCGACATTCGCAGCGCACCGGATCGGGTCAGGTGCTTCTGGGCGGGTACCGACTTGGCGCCGCCCATCTGGTCGTACAGGAAGATGCCGGCCGCGATGTAGGGCCGCTCCCACACCCGGTGGGTGAGCGGGAACAGGAACTCGAGCGGCTTGACCAGGTGCGGGGCCAGCGTCGTCAACGACAGCTCACGCTCGCGCAACGCCTCTCGCACCAGGCCGAACTCGAGCTGCTCGAGGTAACGCAGGCCGCCGTGGAACATCTTCGACGACCGGGACGACGTCCCGGACGCGAAGTCGCGGGCCTCGACCAGCGCCACGCGGAGGCCGCGGGTGGCGGCGTCGAGTGCCACGCCCGCGCCGACCACCCCACCGCCGACCACGACGACGTCGAACTGCTCGGACCCGAGCCGGTCCCATGCCTCCTGACGCTGGCTCGGACTGAGAAACTGTGTTCCCGGCTGTGCGCTCAACGCGGGCTCCTGTGTGTTGACGGCGGATTCGGACCCAGGCTAGTAGTTTCGAGCCGTGTATGTCGCCGCCATAGACCAGGGCACCACCTCGAGCCGCTGCATGATCTTCGATCACGCAGGCCGGGTGGTCACCTCGGCCCAGCAGGAACACCAGCAGATCTTCCCGCGCGCCGGCTGGGTCGAACACGACCCGACGGAGATCTGGCAGGCCGTCCGGGAGGTGACAGCGGCCGCCCTCTCCAAGAAGGACCTGACCCGCCACGACATCGCCGCGGTGGGCATCACCAACCAGCGTGAGACCACCGTCGTCTGGGACCGGAACACCGGAAAACCCGTGTACAACGCCATTGTCTGGCAGGACACCCGCACCGACGAACTGTGTACCGAACTCGCCGGCGACGCCGGCGCGGACCGCTACCGCCCCACCGTCGGGCTGCCGCTGTCGACCTACTTCTCCGGACCGAAGGTCCGCTGGATCCTCGACAACGTCGAGGGTGTGCGCGAGCGCGCCGAGGCCGGCGAACTCTGCTTCGGCACCATGGACACCTGGATCCTGTGGAACCTCACCGGCGGCATCGACGGCGGGCTGCACATCACCGACGTGACCAACGCCTCGCGCACCATGCTGATGGACCTGCGGACCCTGTCGTGGGACGAGCAGATCTGCGCCGACCTCCGGATCCCGACCTCGATGCTGCCGCAGATCCACAGCTCCTCCGAGAAGTACGGCGAGGTCCGCCCGCGCGGGATC
The DNA here is from genome assembly GCF_056401315.1 of Rhodococcus sp. P4_F5. NCBI lineage: Bacteria > Bacillati > Actinomycetota > Actinomycetes > Mycobacteriales > Nocardiaceae > Rhodococcus > Rhodococcus sp. P4_F5. The sequence goes on from NZ_JBFUJP010000040.1 coordinate 14,497, forward strand.
CTCGCGGGCGTACCCATCGCGGGAATCCTGGGCGATCAGCAGGCCGCGATGTTCGGGCAGGCCTGCCTGCGCCCGGGCGAGGCCAAGAACACGTACGGCACCGGCAACTTCCTGCTGCTCAACACCGGCACCACACCGGTGTTCAGCGAGCACGGCCTGCTGACCACGCTCTGCTACCGAATCGGCGCGGCGCCGGCCGTGTACGCCCTGGAGGGCTCCGTGGCGGTCACCGGGTCGCTGGTGCAGTGGCTGCGCGACAACCTCGGAATCATCAACTCCGCCAAGGAGGTCGAGGTGCTGGCGACCACGGTTCCGGACAACGGCGGCGCCTACTTCGTGCCGGCCTTCTCCGGGTTGTTCGCCCCGCGCTGGCGACCCGACGCGCGCGGTGCGATCGTGGGGCTCACCCGCTTCGTCAACAAGGGGCACCTCGCGCGGGCCGCGCTCGAGGCCACCGCGTTCCAGACCCGCGAGGTGATCGAGGCCTGCGTCGCGGACTCCGGGGTGGCGCTGACCGAACTCAAGGTGGACGGCGGCATGGTGCTCAACCAGACGCTGATGCAGTTCCAGTCGGACATCCTCGACGTCCCGGTGATCCGGCCGGTGGTGAACGAGACCACCGCGCTCGGTGCCGCCTACGCGGCCGGGTTGGCGGTGGGCTTCTGGTCCGGGGAGGACGACATCCGCAACAACTGGGAGGTCGGGCAGACCTGGACACCCGCAATGCCGGACGCCGAACGCGATCGCCTGTACCGGGAGTGGAACAAGGCGGTCGAGCGCACCTACGACTGGGTCGACTGACGACGGCCGGTGCCTATGCCGGGCGGGGCCGGGCCAGATCAGGCCCGGCAGTGCGCTCGACCTCCGCCCGCCACGTCTGCAGTCGCTCGCGCCAGTAGTCCGCGGCCGGCCCCGGCCCCGTCTGTGTGATCCGCACCGTGACCCGCTCATCGGTGCCGGCGTCCCCGGATTCCTGCGCACACCCGATTTCGTCGGCGTACCCGATTTCGTCGGCGTTTCCGATTTCGTCGGCGTTCCCGGCTTCGTCGGCGTCCCCGGCCGGACCGACCACCTCGAAGTCGAAGCGAACCTCGATGCGCGGGCCGCCCGAGTCCTCACGCCAGCCCCAGACCATCAGGACCGTCTCGCCCGGGACGAACTCCAGGACGACCCCCGGACGGGAATCCCACGGCATTCTCGCCTGCTCGTAGGCCCCGTTCAGTTCGAAGCCGGGCCACCACCTCGCGGCCGGCCAGTACCGCGTGACGGAGTCCCAGACCTCCTGCAGGCTCGCTCGCATCGTGACGGACTCGTCCGGGTCCGCGGGTGCCGTCGCCTGCCCGCCGTCCGCGGTCATCGTCTCGAGCACCCGGAGATCCTCGATGGACACCAGGGCCGCCGCCGGAGTCCCGTTCCTGGTGATCGTGATCCGCTGACCCCCGTAGGCCACCCGCGAGACCAGGTCTCGCAGTTCCGCTCGTGCCTGCCCGAATGTCGCCGTCATCGACTTCATGTCGGGATAGTAGGAGCGGGCACCGACAGGTTCGGGCTTCGGATCAGGTCCCGGCCGGGGCCCCGCACCGAAGCGGGAGCCCGAGAGCCCGAGAGCCCGAGAGCCCGAGAGCCCGAGAGCCCGAGAGCCCGAGAGCCCGAGAGCAACAGACTGATCGAAATCCGAAAAGGTACGACACGCCGAGTACGTACAAAACGCGGATTCGGTACGGATTCGGCGCGTCGTACCGATTCGGCGAGTCGTACCTTTCGAGTTCGGTGTCGCATGGTGTTTTCTCGGCCCCGGCCGCCGCCCACCGACCCCTCCGGCGCGCGCTCGCGACGCCGGGCGGCTCAGGTCAGCGCTTCGTGCGCGTCACCCAGCCGGGCGACGGCCTCACGCAGCGTGTCCGGGCCGTTCGTCGTGAAACACAGGCGGAGGCTGTGCCGGTGGCCGTCGCCGACCGCGAACGCGGAGCCCGGCACGAAGGCGACCTGGCGTTCGACCGCGGCGGCCAGCAGCCGGCCGGTGTCGGTGCCGTCCCGGAACCCCAGCCAGCTGAACATCCCGCCGCCGACGGCGGTCGCGTCGACCGTGTCCCCGAATCGCGCGGCCACCGCGTCGCTGAGGGCGGTCGCCCGGAGCCCGTACTCGGCCCGGATCCTCGTCAGGTGCGCCGCCAGCCACGGACCGTCGGCCAGTAGTTCCGCCGCGACCTGCTGGGTCAGGCTCGAGCCGCACAGGTCGGCGCCCTGCTTCACCAGTTCCACCGCCGCGCAGATCTCGGCCGGTGCGCACAGCCAGCCGACCCGCAACGACGGCGCCAGGACCTTCGACACACTCGACAACCGGATCACCCGATCCGAATGCGCGGCAACAGGTTCCGGCGGCGGTCCGCCAAACCAGATCTCGCCGTACGGGTCGTCCTCGATCACCCAGAAGCCGTAACGCTCGGCCAGCGCGGCGAGCCGGCCACGGCGGACCGAGGACAGGGTCACCCCGCGCGGATTGTGGAAGTTGCTCACCGTGTGCACGAGTACAGGCCGCTCCCCCGACGCCAGCAGCTCTTCGAGGCGATCGGTGCACATCCCGTCCGCGTCCAACGGCACGGTCAGGACCCTTGCCTCCGCCGTCCGGAACACCTGCAGGGCGCCGGTGTAGGCCGGCTCCTCGACCACGACGGTGGCGCCGGGGTCGAGCAGTACCTGAGCCAACAGGCTCAGCGCCTGCTGCGAGCCGTGGGTGATCACCACCCGCTGTGGGTCCACCGCGGTCGGCCGGGCCATGCTCTCCCTGTCGGCCACCACCTCGCGCAGCCCGAACCAGCCCGCGGTCTCGGTGTACTGCACCGACTCCGAGGTGCTCAGCGCACGGTCGGCCGACTCGCGGATCCGTTCCCGCGGAACGAGTTCCGGGTCCGGAAGGCCTCCGGCAAGACTGATCACGTCGGGACGCGCGGTCACGGTGAGCAGGTCACGGATGGCGGAACTGCGCAGTGCGCGCATTCGTCGGGCGAGCACGAGCGACATGGGAACTCCCGGGGGCAGACAGCACGGACAAGGCAGGAACACCTGGTCGTCCCGGATCTGCGGGGCGGGGGCGGCGAGGGGCCGGTCGTGCCGGCCACCCCGCCACTATTCCACAGCGATATCCACCATGTGAATATCAATTCTCATGCTTTGAGACAAATTGCTCTTGTGGGGTCCCGCTCGGAGCTCAGTCGAGGTCGTCGTGGCGCATCAACTGGCGCGCGGCCTCGGTGATCGACCCCGCCAGCGACGGGTACACCGAGAACGTCTGCGCCAGGTCGTTGACCGACAGGTTGTGCTGCACCGCGATCGTCAGCGGGAGGATCAGCTCGGAGGCGGTGGGAGCGACCACCACGCCGCCGATCACCACACCGGTGGCCGGGCGGCAGAAGATCTTCACGAAACCGCGACGCAGACCCGACATCTTGGCGCGCGGGTTGGTGTTCAGCGGCAGCATCACCGTCCGCGCGGGTACCTCACCGGCGTCGATGACAGCCTGGCTGACACCGACCGTCGCGATCTCCGGCCGGGTGAACACCGCCGACGCCACCGTCTTGAGCTTGATCGGCGTCACGCCCTCGCCGAGCGCGTGGTACATCGCGATGCGTCCCTGCATGGCCGCGACCGAGGCCAGCGGCAGCAGGCCGGTGCAGTCGCCCGCCGCGTAAATCCCGGACACCGTGGTGCGCGAGACCCGGTCGACCCGCAGGTATCCGCCGCGGTCCAGTTCGATGCCCACCTTCTCGAGCCCGAGTCCGGAGGTGTTCGGCGTCGACCCGACCGTCATCAGCGCATGGCTGCCCTCGACGGTGCGCCCGTCGGACAGTCGCACCACGACGCCGTCCGCGGTCCGCTCGACGACGTCCGCGCGAGCATGCTTGACCAGCGTCACACCCCGCTCGGAGAGTGCCTCCTCGAGCACGAGCGCCGCGTCCTCGTCCTCGTGCGGCAGCACCCGGTCACGACTCGAGACCATCGTGACGTGCACGCCCATCTCGGTGTACGCGGAAACGAACTCGGCGCCCGTGACGCCGGAACCGACCACCACCAGGTGCTCGGGCAGCGCCTCGAGGTCGTAGAGCTGACGCCAGTTGAGGATCCGCTCGCCGTCGGGCTGCGCGCCGGGCAGCACCCGCGGCGAGGCGCCGGTGGCGATGAGCACCACCTCGGCGTCGAAGAGTCGCTCGCTGCCGTCCGCGAGAGTGGCCTTGACCTGGTGTGCGGCCATCCCGATCACCGAGTCGACGATCTCCGCCGTGCCGGCGAGCAGTTCCACCCCCACGGTCTGGAGTCGGTCCCGGATGTCCGAGGACTGGGCCTGGGCCAGGGACTTGACCCGCGAGTTGATCTGGGGCAGCGAGATCGTCGCCTGGGTGATGTCGAGGGTGATGCCGAGGTCGGTGGCCTTACGCATGTCGGTGCGCACGCCGGTGGACGCGATGAAGGTCTTCGACGGCACGCAGTCCCACAGCACGCAGGCGCCACCGAGTCCGTCCGAGTCGATCAGCGTCACACCGGCCCCGTGCTGCGCGGCCACCAACGCAGCCTCGTAGCCGGCCGGCCCGCCACCAATGATCACGATCCGGGTCATCTGTCCTCCATGTTTCGGCAGCACATCACACACTTTTTCGGTGAGTCCACGCTATTGCACCGGGCATCGCCCGCGCACGCTGGCCCACGTTCGAGTGGGGCCGCACACACGAAACCGCCATGTCCGGTTCGCGGCGGTGATCCGACGGTTTAGGCTTTTGTCGTGCCGATCTATGCCGCCTACGGATCCAACATGCATCCGGAACAGATGCTCGAACGCTGCCCGCACTCGCCGATGGCGGGAACGGGCTGGCTGCACGGGTGGCGGCTGACCTTCAGCGGCGGCGACATCGGCTGGGAGGGCGCCCTCGCGACGGTCGTCGAGGACGCCGACTCCAAGGTCTTCGTGGTGCTCTACGACGTCCCCGACGAGGACGAGGCCAGCCTCGACCGGTGGGAGGGCTCCGAGTTCGGGATGCACCGCAAGATCCGGCTGCGCGTCGACACCGGGGGCGAACCGGTACTCGCCTGGCTCTACGTGCTGGACGCCTACGAGGGCGGACTGCCCTCGGCCCGCTACCTGGGTGTGATGGCCGACGCCGCGGAGATCGCGGGCGCCCCCGCCGACTACGTCCGCGACCTGCGCACCCGCAACAGCCGCAACGTCGGGCCCGGCACGCCCGGCTTCTCCGGCTGACGCCCCGCCCCGACCGGCCGCCGGCCCGCCCGCCTGCTCCGCCCGCCCCGCCTACCCGGCGTCGGCCAGCACCAGATTCGCCAGCACCCGAACGCCGACCGCGAGCGCGCGCTCGTCCAGGTCGAAGGTCGGCTGGTGGATGTCGAGGCAGTCACCGACCCCGGACCAGACACCGAGCCGCGCCATCGCGCCCGGCACCTCCTCGAGGTACCAGGAGAAGTCCTCGCCGCCGCCGGACTGCGGGGTGTCCGAGAGCGCGTCGGGGCCCAGCGTGGCGACCGCCTGCTCGACCATCCGCGTGGACACCACGTCGTTGACCACCGGCGGCACCCCGCGGCGGTAGTTCAGCTCGTACCGCACGCCGGTCGGCGCGAGCAGCCCGTCCACGATCTCCCGGACCATCGGCTCGAGCAGCGCCCACGTCTCGTGGTCGCCGGTGCGCACGGTGCCGACCAACCGGCCCGACCGCGGGATGGCGTTCGGCGCCTGCCCCGCGCTCACCGCGCCCCACACCATCACAGTGCCCGTGCGCGGGTCGATCCGCCGGCTCAGCAGGCCCGGCAGGCCGGTGATGACCGTGCCCAGTGCGTACACCAGGTCGGTGGTCAGATGCGGCCGGGAGGTGTGTCCGCCCGGCGAGTCCAGCACCAGCTCGACCGTGTCCGCGGCCGAGGTGATCGCGCCGAGCCGCACCCCGACCTTGCCCGCCTCGAGACGCGGGTCGCAGTGCAGCGCAAAGATTCTGGACACACCGTCCATCGCGCCCGCGGCGATGACGTCGAGCGCGCCGCCCGGCATCACCTCCTCGGCGGGCTGGAACACCAGCCGCACCCCCACCGGCAGTTCCGGCGCCTGCGCCAGCGCGAGGCCGGCGCCCAGCAGGATGGTGGTGTGCGCGTCGTGACCGCACGCGTGCGAGACGCCGGGCACCGCGGACGCGAACGGCAGTCCGGTGTCCTCCTGCATGGGCAGCGCGTCCATGTCCGCGCGCAGCGCGATCCGCGGACCGGTCTCCGGACCCAGATCACAGGTCAGCCCGGTGCCGCCGGGCAGCACCTGCGGGGCCAGCCCGGCCGCGAGCAGTCGCGTGGCGACGAACTCCGTGGTCGCGAACTCACGGCGCGCAAGTTCCGGGTTGGCATGAATGTGCCTGCGCCACAGCGACAGGTCGGTCTCGTGTTCGGCGACCCACCGGTCGAGCCACTCGCTCACTGTCGGCCCGCCCGGCGACGCTCGACGCCCTCGAGCAGTCGCTGTCGCTGCGCCGGGTCCGAGGCCACCGCGACGGCGGTCCCGGCCAGGGCCCGTGCGCCGTCCAGGACGGCCAGGTCCGCGGACGCCGTCACGCAGGCCGCCGCGAAGGCAGGCTGGTGGGTGGCGGCGCCGCCGGACTCGAGGCCGATCACCGGGTGAATGCCCGGCAGCACGTGTGTCACGTTTCCCATGTCGGTACTTCCCAACGGACGCAGCCCTTCCCACATCGGGGCCAGCGGACTGCGCCCCATCTCCTCGATCAGTTCACGGTAGGCCTGCACCATCCAGGGATCCGGCACCAGCTCGGCGTAGTCCGGTGAGACGGTGCGGATCTCGTGCGTACAGCCCGCCGCGAGCGCCCCCGCGGCGAAGCAGGCCAGCACCCGCTCGCTGAGGTTGCCCAGCGACTCGACGCTGCGGGCCCGCAAGTAGTACAGCATCTCCACGTGCGCGGGCACGATGTTCGGCGCGATGCCGCCGTCGCTGACGATGCCGTGCAACTGCTGGCCCGCATAGAGGTGCTGGCGGAGCAGCCCGACGCCGACCTGGGCGACCGTCGCCGCGTCGGCCGCGTTGCGGCCCAGTTCCGGAGCGGCCGAGGCGTGCGACTCACGACCACTGAAGGTGACGGCGAGATCTGCCATGGCCAGGGAGGTGGCGCCGGCGATGTCCTCCGGTCCGGGATGGACCATCATCGCCGCCCCGAGCGGGTCGAACACGCCCCGCTCGAGCATCAGCACCTTCCCACCACCGCTCTCCTCGGCCGGGGTGCCGAGCACTCGCACGGTGATGCCGAGCCGGTCCGCGAGCAGCGCGAGCGCCAGTCCCGCACCGACCGCGGACGCGGCGATGATGTTGTGCCCGCAGGCATGTCCGATCTCCGGCAGCGCGTCGTACTCTGCACAGATCCCGATCACGAGCTCGCCGCTGCCGAAACTGGCGCTGAAGGCGGTCGGCAGCCCCGCGACCCCGGACTCGACCTCGAAACCGTGCTGGGCGAGCAACTCCGCGGTCTTCGCGGCGCTGCGGTGCTCCTCGAACGCGAGCTCCGGGTCCGCGTGGATCGAATGCGACAGCGCGATCAGGTCGGTCTTCGCCGAGGCGATCGCATCGTCCACTTCCGAGTTCACACGGTCAGTCTCTCACTCTCCGCCGCCACGCCGCGCCGACGACTCGGCCGGGCCGGACGGCTCAGCCGAGCTTGAGGTTGCCGGCGTCGGTGGGAACGGCGAGCGCGGTGAGGATCGGCGCGTGGATGCCGGCCTTGATGCGCCCCAGGTTGTCCCCGCGGACGTTGGTCGACGCCGCGGCCCGGGCCACCGCTGCCGCCAGGACGCCGTCGCCCTCGACCGCCTCGTGGACGATGCCGCCGACGACCGCGTCGGGTCCGCCGTAGCGGCGGGCGCTGGTCATCGCCTCCACCGCGGTCGCGCGCGGCAGCTGCGTGGTCATCAGCGAGTTCATACCGATCGTGAAGCCCATGTTCAGGTTGGCCTCGGGCAGGCAGTAGAAGCCGCGGTCCGAGCGCATCACCCGCTGGTCGTGGGAGGTGGCGAGCATGGCGCCGGCGCCGAAGGCGTGGCCCTGCACGGCCGCGACCGTGGTCATCGGGAACTCGAGCAGCCGCGCGAACACGGTGTGGACCCGGTCCAGGTACCAGTGCGCCTTGTCGAGGTTCCCGAACAGCCAGTCGGTGTCGAGACCGTTGGTGAAGAACTTGCCGGTGGCGGTGGTGACCAACGCCGCGGGACCCTCGTGGGCCTCGACCTCGTCGAGGCGGGCGTGCACGGCGTCGATCCAGTCGGGGTGGAAGCGGTTCTCGCTGTCGGTCTGACCTGCGTTGCCGAGGTACAGGATGAAGACGTCACCGTCGCGCTCGAGATAAGGCATGGCCGAATACTACCTACGGGTAACTTCCCGTGTCGTCAGTACTGTGTCCGGTCATGGGCAATCTCGAACAGCAGGCCGCGCGCGTCATCGGCGAACGCACCGGAGCCCCGAGGCACGACATCGCGATCGTGCTCGGATCCGGCTGGCAGGAGGCCGCCGACGCGTTCGGCGAACCGGTCGCCACGGTGCCGATGGCGGAACTGCCGGGCTTCGCCGCGCCGTCCGCGGCCGGGCACACCGGCCAGATCCGCTCGGTCCGCGTCGGCGACACCCCCGTGTTGCTCCTGCTCGGGCGCACCCACGCCTACGAGGGCCACGACCTGTCCCGGGTGGTGCACCCGGTGCGCACCGCCTGCGCGGCGGGCGCGGGCACGGTGATCCTGACCAATGCCGCCGGCGGGATCCGGCCGGACCTGGAGGTCGGGCAGCCGGTGCTGATCGCCGACCACCTCAACCTGACCGGCCGGTCGCCGCTGACGGGCGCCGAGTTCGTGAACATGGTCGACGCCTACTCCCCCGGCCTGCGGGCGCTGGCCCGCCGCGTCGACCCCTCCCTCACCGAGGGCGTGTACGCGGGCCTGCCCGGACCGCACTACGAGACGCCCGCCGAGATCCGGATGCTGCGCACCCTGGGTGCGGACCTGGTCGGCATGTCGACGGTCCACGAGACGATCGCCGCCCGCGCGGTCGGCGCCCGGGTGCTGGGCCTGTCCCTGGTGACCAACATGGCCGCCGGGATCACCGGCCAACCGCTCGACCACACCGAGGTGCTCGCGGCGGGCGCCGCCTCCGCGGCGGCGGTCGGCGCCCTGCTGCGATCCGTGGTGGCCGCACTGTGACCGACGAGGCCGCACCGACCGACGAGGCCCCGCTGGCCTTCGGCACCGCCGGGCTGCGCGGCCCGCTTCGCCCCGGGCCCGGTGGGATGAACGTCGAGACCGTCACCCGCACCACCGCCGGCCTGGCCGCATGGCTGCAGGGCCGCTGCCTCGGCGGCAGCGTCGTGGTGGTCGGGCGCGATGCCCGCCACGGGTCCGCGGAGTTCGCAGCGGCCGCGGCGGAGGTGCTCGCGGCCGCCGGCTTCTCCGTGGTCCTGCTGCCCCGGCCGCTGCCCACACCGGTGCTGGCCTTCGCGGTCCGTCGCCTCGGCGCGCAGGCCGGGGTGCAGATCACGGCGTCGCACAACCCGGCGACGGACAACGGGTACAAGGTGTACCTCGACGGCGGGGCGCAACTGGTCTCGCCGGCCGACCGGGAGATCGAGCGCGCCGTCGCGTCGATCGGTCCCGCTTCGGAGGTGCCTCGCCTGCCGGTCGAACCCGCCGACGACGCGCTGCTCACCGAGTACCTCGCCCGGGTGGCGTCGCTCCCCCGCGGCACGGCGCGACGACTGCGAATCGCGCTGACGCCGTTGCACGGGGTGGGCGGCGAGACCGTGGTCGCCGCGCTCACCGCGGCCGGATACACCGACCTGCACACCGTCACAGAACAATTCGAGCCGGACCCGGACTTCCCCACCGTCGACTTCCCGAACCCCGAGGAACCGGGGGCCACCGATGCGCTGCTCGCGCTGGCGGAGCGGGTGGACGCGGACCTCGCGATCGCGCTCGACCCCGACGCCGACAGGTGCGCGGTCGGCGTGCCCGGGCCCGACGGCTGGCGGATGCTCTCCGGCGACGAGACCGGCGCCCTGCTGGGCCAGTACCTGATCGGCGTGCAGGACCCCGGCTCGAACCCCCTCGTCGCCACCACCATCGTGTCGTCTCAACTGCTGTCGAAGATCGCGGCGGCCCACGGCGCGCGGTTCGCGCAGACGTTGACCGGGTTCAAGTGGCTGGTGCGCTCGGGGCCTGGCCTGGTGTACGCCTACGAGGAGGCGATCGGGCACTGCGTCGACCCCGACGCGGTGCGCGACAAGGACGGCATCTCCGCGGCGGTGGTCGTCGCCGACATCGCGGCCGGCTGGAAGGTCCGGGGCCACACCCTGCTCGACAGGCTGGACGCACTCGCCGTGCAGTTCGGGGTGCACGCCACCGTGCAGGTCTCGCACCGGGTCGAGCGGCTCGAAGAGATCACCGCGATGATGGAGCGATTCCGGGCGGCACCACCGACCGAACTGGCCGGCGACGCGGTGACCGCCGACGACCTCCTCGACCGGCGGGGCCAGGCGCGGACCGACGCGGTGGTGCTGCAGGGCAGCCGCACCCGGATGGTGGTGCGCCCGTCTGGAACCGAGCCGAAACTCAAGTGCTATCTCGAGGTCGTCGAAGCGGTCTCGAACCACGCCGACCTGCCGCGCGGCCGCGCCGGCGCCGCCGCCCGCCTGCGTGCGCTGACCGAAGTCGCCCTCCGGTTGTGACTGGTCCCTACACTTCGTGGCGATGAACGAGGACCCGATGCTGCTCGACGCGGCAGTGCACCCCGACCCCCCGCATCCGCCCGCGCCCCGGCATCACAGGGCGCCGATGCTGATCGCGGCGTTCGCCGTGGGCCTGCTCGCGGCGGCCGGGATCGTCGCGGCAGCCATGATCTGGATGCCCGCCCCGGAGCGGGCCACCCTCGCGGTTTCCCCGGTCGTCGCCGCACCGCCGAGCACCGTCTACATCACGGTGCCCGCGGCTCCCCTGCCGCCGGCACCTCCGGCCGAGCCCCCGGCGCCGCCCGTCGCGGCGCCGCCCGTCGAGACACAGCCCGCCCCCGCCCTCGCGGCACCCACGGTGGACGGCACCGACGCGCAGGGCTTCCTCGGGTTCGCGGCCGCCAGTTGCCGGTCCGGCCATCCCGCGGTGGCCGTGGTGCGGACCGAGAATTCGCGCGCGGTGATCTGCGAGGCCGACGACGGCGGTCGCTACTACCGGGCGCTGCGACTGCGCGACGGCGCCCCGCTCGAGGTGGGCGGCGCGGCGGCCGCCGGCGACGGCTTCGTCGCGCGCACCGGCAGCTACGCCTACTTCGTGTCCCCGAACGGGCTGACCGTCAGCCGCTGGGGGAACGCCCTCTCGCAGGAGCCCGCGATCGAGTACTGGTCACGCTGAGCGGCCAGGACCTCAGATCCAACGGGGGCCGAACTGCCGGTCCCCGGCATCGCCGAGCCCGGGGACGATGAACGCGTCCTCGTTCAGGCCCTCGTCGACGGCGGCGGCGACCAACCGGACCGGGAACCCCGAGTTCTCCAGCGCCGCAACACCCTGCGGGGCGGTGACCACGCAGACCGCGGTGATGTCGGTGGCTCCGCGGGCAACGAGCAGTTCGATGGTGTGCACCATGGAACCGCCGGTGGCCAGCATCGGGTCCAGGACGTAGACCGGGATACCGGACAGGTCGTCCGGCAGCGACTCGAGGTACGGCACCGGCTCGTGGGTCTGCTCGTCGCGGGCCATGCCGACGAACCCGACCTGCGACTGCGGGATCAGCGAACTGGCCTGCTCGACCATGCCGAGTCCGGCGCGGAGCACCGGCACCAGCAGCGGCGGCTTGGCCAACCGCACCCCGCGGGTCGTCGCCACCGGGGTCTGCACGTCGAAGACCTCGATCTCGGCGTCCCGGATGGCCTCGTAGATGAGCATCTGGGTGAGCTGACGCAGCGCGGACCGGAAGGTGGGGTTGTCGCTGCGGGCGTCACGCATCGTGGTCAACAGCGCGGCCGCCAGCGGATGATCGACGAGTTGCGTCTCCATGCCGCCAACAATATGCGCCGAGGGGAACCGGTGCGGGGCAGCAAGCGTCCAACCCGATGACAGGACACTTCATTCAGCCCGGGGGGGAACCGAGATGAACGAGTTTTCGGCGGCGACGGACGGCATCCGCGGCTTCGGCGCCGCGGCGGGAGCGATGGCCACACGGGTGCAGGGCGCAGCGGTGGGGGCCGCGGCGGCCGGACCGGCCCTGCTCGGTCCGGCATTCGGACTGATCGGCGCCGACTTCGTGGCGGCCTTCGCGGCCGCGCAGGGCGGACACGTGCGCGCGCTCGGCGCGCTGGCCGGGGTCCTCGACAGCATGGGCGGCGCCGCAACGGCCACTGCCGACGCGTACGACGCGGCCGACCAGGGCGTCGCGGCCGCGCTGGGCACCACCGGCGCCGGGCTGGAGGCCTGAGCATGCTCGGCGTCGACGTCCTGGCCCGGCCCCTGCTCGACCTGCTCGAGACCTTCGGCACCGGGGTGATGCCGCCCGACGGCCCGGCGGACGCGCTGCGGGTCGCCTCGGTGGCGCTCGACGCCGCCTACGCCGTCGCCAGTCGTGGCCTCGCCGAACTCGGCGGCGTGTGGTCGGGCGCCGCCGCGGGGGCCGCGGCGGCGAAGGCCGAGCAGACGCAGGTGCAGCAGGTGCAGCTCTCGGACCGCGGCCAGGAGATCGCCACGGTCCTCACCGCGGCGTCGCAGGACGTGAACACCGGTGTCGCCGAACTCGAGGCCGTGGTGCAGTCGTTCGTGTCGGTGACGACGGCCGCCGGTCCGGCGCTCACCACGCCCGCCGGCCAGGTGATGATCATCGCGGCCGCGCTCGACCACCTCTCCCGCGGCCTCGCCGTGGTCGCGCGGGTGCGGGCGGAACTGACCGCACACACCGGGGCGATGACCGCGCTGACCGCCCCCGATCCGGGCGTGGACCCGGCCGATCCCGGCGCCGTCACGGCCGCGGTCCGGCCGTCCGGCGCCGGCCCCACGGTGGACACCGCCGGCCTGCAGCAGCGCGGTGACGCGTTCAGCGGCTTCGGTCGCAGCTTCGCGAACGCGGCCGCCGCCCCCGGTGACGCCTACCCGGGATTCGCCGGCGGCGCCCCGATGCCCGCGAGGTCCGGTGGTCGGGTCGCCGGTCCGGGGCGCCCGGGTGCGGCCGGTTCGGGTTACGGCGGCCCAGGTTTCGGCGGCTCCGGTTTCGGCAGCTCGGACAGCGGGTCCGCGGGCAGCAGCGGCGGCAGCGTCGAGGTGTTCCTGCCGGACGGCAGCACCGCGATGGCCCCGAACCAGGAGGCCGCCGACGCCGTGCGCAACGCGCTGAGCCAGCAGGGGGTGCCGTACGCGTGGGGCGGCACCACCCCGGGGCAGGGTCTGGACTGCTCCGGCCTGACCCAGTGGGCGTACGGCGAGGCCGGGGTGCAGCTGCCCAGGCTCGCGCAGGAACAGGACATCGGGATCGCGGTCGACCGGTCCGAGCTGATGCCCGGTGACCTCGCCGTGTGGGACGGGCACGTGGCGATGGTGATCGGTAACGGCCAGATGGTCGAGGCAGGAGACCCGGTGCAGGTCAGTTCCGTGCGTACCGAGAACATCGGCATGGGCTTCCACGGCTTCTACCGGCCCACGACGTGAGCGCCGACCAGGCTCCGCTCCTGCAGCCTCCGGTCGCTCCGCAGGCTCCGCTCCTGCGGTCCGACGTCGCGACGGCGACGGCGCACAACCCGGCCGGCACCGTCACGGTGCGCTGCAGCGACCGCGGCCTGCCGCTGGAGGTACGCCTCGACCCCCGCGAACTGCGGTTCGGCGGCGGCCGCCTCGCCACGACCATCCTCGAGGTCGGCCGCCTCGCCACCGCCGAGGCGAGGGCCCGGCGGCGCATCGAACTCGCCGACGCCGGCGTGCCCCCCGACGTCCTCGACGCCCTCGGCCTGCCCACCCGCGCCGCCCTGGCCGAGGCCGAGCGCACCGCGGACGCCGACCGGGCCGCCCCGACCAGTTGGCTGCGGCCGTTGTGAGCGGGGCCGAGATGGACCGGGTCGTGTCCGCCGCCGCCGCCCGGCTCGAATCACTGGAGACGGCGCTGCACCTGCTGGGCGGCCTGCGGGCCCGGGTCACCCACGGCTCCGGCGTGGTGAGCGTCGAGGTGGACGAGAACGGCGGCATGACGGGGCTGTGGATCTCCGAGTCCCTCGACCGAGTCGACGCCACTGACCTGGGCCGGGCCGTCACGGAGACCGCTGCCCGCGCCGCGGATGTGGTCTCCACGCAACGAGATCGGATCCTGGCATCGCTTCACGACGTGTTCACCTACTAGGCTTCCCGCCATGGCAGGAGACATCGTCCCGATTCAGCTCGGTCTGACCGACGGAGACCTCGTTACTCTGTGGGCTCCGCGCTGGCGGGAGGGCGACGACGAGTGGGAAGCGTTCCTCGGTCACGAGGAGAACCTCTACGCGTTCGAGTCGGCCGCCGAACTCGCCGCGTTCGTCCGCGGCAACTCGGAGCACGACCTGGTCGAGCATCCGTCGTGGGCGACGGTCGTCGCGCTCTCCGCCGCCGAACTCGAGCCGGACGAGGCGAACGTCTACGACCTGATCGGGGCGCCGGAACTGGCGGCCGAGGATCCGGACCCGGACGTCCTGACCAAGCTCGCGGAGACCCTCGAGATGGCCCAGAGCCTCGGGGACGTCTGCGACCTCGACGTCGTCACCCGGTTCTTCAGCTCGCACCCCCTCCTCGGTGCGCTGCCGGGCGCGCCCGGCACGTTCGAGGACCGTGAGGGCGAGCAGCTGTGGGCGAAGGTCGGCGCCGCCCTGGCCGACGGCTGGGACGACGTGCTGGACGCGATCGACGCCGTGGTCGCCACGCCGGCGGTCGACGCAGCCGCGGTCGCGGAGGCCGAGGCGGAGATCCTGGCCGCCGAGGAGAACACCGTCGACGCCGACGACGCGGCGGGCGACGACGAGTCCGACGAGGACCTCGAGTTCATGACGCTCGACCTCGACGACGACACCACGGATCCGATTGCCCTTGCGGCGGAAGAGGAAACGTTCTGGACGTCGGTCGGCATCGACCCGATCAAGATCATCACCGCCGCGGAGACCTACTACACCCTGCGCTGCTATCTCGGCGACGAGCCGGTCTTCCTCGGCCGGGCCGGTCGGATCCAGGTGTTCACCTCGGAGCGCGCACTGGCCCGGTACCTCGCCGACAACCACGACCACGACCTCGCGAGGGTGAGCACCTACTCGGACGTGCAGGCCGCGGCCGTCGACGGCGCACTCGAGGTCGAGGTGACGGACGAGAACATCTACGTGCTGCCCGGCCTGGTCGACGACCTGGCCGCGGGTCCGCAGGCCGTGGACGTCGACCAGCTGGACCTGGCGGTCGAGTTGTTCACCGACGCCGCGGAGTACGCGAAGGACCCGAGCACCGAGGCGGCGCTCGCCGCCTCCACGCCCTTGGGCTGGTACGTCTCGTACACCCTCAACCCGGACCCCACCCGGCTGGCGCCGTCCGCGCCGTACCACGCGGAGGCCGAGGCCTGGCGCGCCCTCGAGCGTGAGTTCGAGGGCCGGCTGCGCACCGACTGACCCGGCGGACCGGCGGCCGACCTCGACACCGGTCAGCCGATCAGCACCGCATAGCCCGGCTTGACCACCTCGTCGATCAGCCGCAGCCTGTCCGGGAACGGGATGAACGCCGACTTGATGGCGTTGATGGTGAACCGTTCCAGGTCGGACCATCCGTAGCCGAACGTCTGGACCAGCTTGAGCATCTCCTCGCTCATGCTGGTCGCGCTCATCAACCGGTTGTCGGTGTTGACGGTGACCCGGAACCGCAGCCGGGCCAGCAGGTCGAACGGGTGCTTCTCGAGACTCGCCACCGCCCCGGTCTGGACGTTCGAACTCGGGCACAGTTCCAGCGGAATCCTCTTGTCCCGCACGTAGTTCGCGAGCCGACCCAGGCTCGCGGCGCCGTCCGACGAGACCGTGATGTCGTCGGTGATCCGTACCCCGTGACCGAGCCGGTCCGCGCCGCAGAACGCGATGGCCTCGTGAATCGACGGCAGCCCGAACGCCTCACCCGCGTGAATTGTGAAGTGCGCGTTGTTCGCCCGCATGTGCTCGAATGCGTCGAGGTGCCGGCTCGGCGGGTGCCCGGCCTCGGCGCCCGCGATGTCGAATCCCACCACGCCGCGGTCCCGGAACCGCACCGCCAACTCCGCGATCTCCCGGGACCGGGCCGCGTGCCGCATCGCGGTGAGCAGGCACCCGATCCGGATCTCCTTGCCGAGGTCCCGGGCCATCGCGACGCCCTCGTCGAAGCCCGTCAGGGTGTGGTGCACCACCTCGTCGAGGGTGAGTCCCCGCTCGAGGTGCTGCTCCGGCGCGAACCGGACCTCCGCGTAGACCACCGAGTCCGCGGCCAGGTCGAGCGCGCACTCCCGCGCCACCCGAGCCAGGCCAGCCGGGGTCTGCATGACCGCGACGGTGTGCTCGAAGGTCTCCAGGTAGCGCACGAGCGAACCGCTGCCCGCGGCGTCGGCGAACCACGCGGCGAGGCTCGCGGCGTCGTCCGCCGGCAGGCCGTCGTACCCGCAGTCGTGCGCGAGTTCGAGCACCGTCGCCGGACGCAGCCCGCCGTCGAGGTGGTCGTGCAGCAGTGCCTTCGGCGCGGTGCGCAGTGAGGGAAGGTCGAGCGGAAAGGTGCTCATGACCCGACGCTAGCGCGCTCGGGTCCGATCCGTTCGATGACCAGTGGCGCCGGAACGTACGTGTCGCCGACCGAGCAGGCCCCGTCCAACGCGGTGCGCGCGGCCCCGAACCGTGACGGATCGTCGGTGTACATGGTCAACAGCGGCTGCCCCACCCGCACCGGGTCGCCCGGCCGGACGTGCCAGCGCACGCCGGCGCCGGCCTGCACGGGTTCGCCCTGACGCAGCCGGCCGGCCCCGAGCAGCCGGGCCGCGATCCCGACGGCCATCGCATCCAGCCCGGTCACGACGCCGGAGCAGGTCGCGGACACCACCTCGCTCTCCCGTGCACGCGGCAGCGGCGCGGCCGGGTCGCCGCCCTGGGCCCGCACCATCGCCCGCCAGCGGTCCATCGCCCGCCCGTCGAGCAGCGCCGCCGCGGGGTCGGCCGCATGCAGGCCGACCGCGGCGAGCATCTCCTCGGCCAGGGTCAGGGTCAGCTCCACCACGTCGGACGGCCCGCCGCCCGCGAGCACCTCCACCGACTCGGCCACCTCGAGCGCGTTGCCCGCGGTGTACCCGAGCGGGTTGTCCATCGCGGTGAGCAGCGCAACGGTGCGCATCCCGGCGTCCACGCCGAGCTCGACCATCACGGTGGCGAGTTCCCGGGCCCCCGCCAGCGTCTTCATGAAGGCTCCCGCCCCCACCTTCACGTCCAGGACCAGCGCCCCGGCACCCTCGGCGATCTTCTTGCTCATGATCGAGCTGGCCAGCAGCGGGACGGACTCGACGGTGCCGGTGACGTCGCGCAGCGCGTAGAGCTTCCGGTCCGCGGGCGCCAGGCCCTCCCCGGCGGCGCAGATCACGGCCCCGACCTCGGGATTCGCGAGAATTTCGAGGATCTCCCCGCCCGTCAGCTCGGCCCGCCAGCCGGGGATCGACTCGAGCTTGTCGAGCGTGCCACCGGTGTGGCCGAGGCCCCGGCCGGAGAGTTGCGGCACCGCGGCGCCACAGGCGGCGACCAACGGGGCGAGCGGCAGGGTGATCTTGTCCCCCACTCCGCCGGTGGAATGTTTGTCGACGGTGGGCAAGGGCAGCGAGGACAGGTCCATCCGCCGTCCGGAGGCGATCATGGCCGCAGTCCAGCGGGCGGTCTCGGCACGGGACAGCCCGCGGAAGACGATGGCCATGGCCAGGGCCGACATCTGCTCGTCCGCGACCTCGCCGCGGGTGTAGGCGTCGATCAGCCAGTCGATCTGCCGGTCGGTGAGCTCGCGGCCGTCGCGTTTGGCGGTGATGACCGAGATCGCGTCGATCACGACTGCGGCCCCCGTACCCGGCCGAGGTCCTCCGGGCCGAACGCCGAGGGCAGCAGATCCGCGAGAGATACAGCGCCCGTGGGGGTGTCGACCAACAGCGCGGATCCTCCGTGCTCGAGCAGCAACTGCCGGCACCTGCCGCACGGCATCAGGATGTGGCCCGAGGCGTCCCGGCAGGTGAACGCCCGTAACCGTCCGCCACCGGTAGTGTGCAAGTTACTGACGAGTCCACATTCGGCGCACAGGCTCAGGCCGTATGAGACATTTTCCACATTGCACCCGACCACAATTCGGCCGTCGTCGACCAGTGCCGCCGCCCCCACCGGGAACCGCGAATAGGGCGCATAGGCACCCCCCATCGCCTGATCCGCCTTGTACCGCAACGCATTCCAGTCGATTTCCGTCACGGTTGACCATCCTGGCACGCCAACTGAATGGATGCAGAAGATCGCCCGGGTGGCTCCAGAACCTTCGGGCAGGCAAACCTAAGATGTGTCCGATTCGCTCGTACGAACCGCCCGTCAAATTAGTTCCCACATTGGCAGAGGATTACAGTGCAGGGAGTCGGTTCAGGTTCTCGTCGCGCCAAGGCTGAAAACTCCAGGGTCGTCCCCAGAAACAGCCACTAGGGGTGCGACGCGTCCATCAATGACGTTGGAGGCACAGCACTCGATGAGTAGCACGACTGAAGCCGCTCCGGCAAAGGAGCGCACACGGTCGCTATACCGGGGCGACCCCGGAATGTGGTCTTGGGTTCTACACCGGATCACGGGCGTCGCGACATTCTTCTTTCTCTTTGTCCACGTGCTCGACACCGCGCTGGTGCGAGTCAATCCGGACACCTACGACAAGGTCATCGAGACCTACAAGAACCCGCTCGTCGGGCTCATGGAGCTCGCCCTGGTCGCGATGGTGCTCTACCACGCGCTCAACGGCGTCCGCGTGATGCTCGTCGACTTCTGGTCGAAGGGTCCGCAGTACCAGCGCCCGATGCTCTGGATCATCATCGCGATCTGGTTCGTGGTCATGATTCCCGGCGCGGCGCGCATCTTCTACAACATGTTTGCGGGGCACTGACATGACTGAAGCCAAATCACTCGGCACGTCCTACGACCGTCCCGCCAGCCTGGACAGCCCGCGCTCGCCGCGTCGCGAGTCCAAGAACAACTTCGAGCTCTACGCCTGGTTGTTCATGCGCCTGTCCGGTCTCGCGCTGATCGTGCTCGTCCTCGGCCACCTGTTCATCATGCTGATGGTCGACGAGGGTGTGCACCGGATCAACTTCGCGTTCGTGGCCGGCCGCTGGTCCAGCCCGTTCTGGCAGATGTGGGACCTGTCCATGCTCTGGCTCGCCCAGCTGCACGGCGGTAACGGACTGCGCACGGTGATCGCGGACTACTCGCGCAAGGACTCGACGCGCTTCTGGCTGAACACGATCCTCGTGGTGTCCATGATCCTGATCATGGCTCTCGGCACCTACGTCATCTTCACCTTCGACCCCAACATCACGGCCTAGGGGAGCAGAAACTTCATGCAGGAACATCGTTACGACGTCGTCATCGTCGGCGCCGGCGGCGCCGGGATGCGCGCAGCCATCGAGTCCGGCCCCCGCGCCCGCACCGCGGTCCTGACCAAGCTCTACCCCACCCGTAGCCACACCGGCGCGGCCCAGGGCGGCATGTGCGCCGCACTGGCGAACGTGGAGGAAGACAACTGGGAGTGGCACACCTTCGACACCGTCAAGGGCGGCGACTACCTCGCCGACCAGGACGCCGTCGAGATCATGGCCAAGGAGGCCATCGACGCGGTGCTGGACCTGGAGAAGATGGGTCTTCCCTTCAACCGCACCCCCGAGGGCAAGATCGACCAGCGTCGTTTCGGTGGTCACACCCGCGACCACGGCAAGGCGCCGGTCCGCCGGGCCTGCTACGCCGCGGACCGCACCGGTCACATGATCCTGCAGACGCTGTACCAGAACTGCGTCAAGCACGACGTCGAGTTCTTCAACGAGTTCTACGCCCTCGACCTGGCGCTGACCGAGACCGAGGACGGCCCGGTCGCGACCGGTGTCATCGCCTACGAGCTCTCCACCGGCGAGATCCACGTCTTCCACGCGAAGTCCATCGTGTTCGCCACCGGCGGCTCGGGCCGGATGTACAAGACGACGTCCAACGCCCACACCCTCACCGGTGACGGCATGGGCATCATCTTCCGCAAGGGCCTGCCCCTGGAGGACATGGAGTTCCACCAGTTCCATCCGACAGGACTCGCCGGCCTCGGCATCCTGATCTCGGAGGCCGTGCGTGGCGAGGGCGGCATCCTCCGCAACGCCGACGGCGAGCGGTTCATGGAGCGCTACGCCCCCACCATCAAGGACCTCGCGCCCCGCGACATCGTGGCCCGTTCCATGGTGCTCGAGGTGCTCGAGGGCCGCGGCGCCGGCCCGAACAAGGACTACGTCTACATCGACGTGACCCACCTCGGCGAGGAGGTGCTCGAGGAGAAGCTCCCCGACATCACCGAGTTCGCACGTACCTACCTGGGTGTCGACCCGGTGACCGAGCTGGTCCCCGTGTACCCCACCTGCCACTACGTGATGGGCGGCATCCCCACCAAGATCCGCGGTGAGGTGCTGCGCAACAACGAGGACATCGTCCCCGGCCTGTACGCCGCCGGCGAGTGCGCCTGTGTCTCCGTGCACGGCGCGAACCGTCTCGGCACCAACTCGCTGCTCGACATCAACGTCTTCGGTCGCCGCGCCGGCATCGCCGCCGCGGAGCACGCCGAGAACACCGACTTCGTGCCGCTGCCGGAGAACCCGGCGAAGATGGTCGAGGAGTGGCTCGAGGTCATCCTCTCCGACCACGGTCACGAGCGCGTCGCGGACATCCGCACCGAGCTGCAGCAGACCATGGACAACAACGCGTCCGTGTTCCGCACCGAGACCACGCTGACCAACGCGCTCAAGGACGTCCGCGCCCTCAAGGAGCGGTACAACCACATCACCGTGCAGGACAAGGGCAAGCGCTACAACAGCGACCTGCTCGAGGCCGTCGAGCTCGGCTTCCTGCTGGAGATGGCCGAGGTCACGGTCGTCGGCGCGCTCAACCGCAAGGAATCGCGTGGCGGCCATGCCCGCGAGGACTTCCCGGATCGCAACGACGCCGAGTACATGCAGCACACGATGGCATACAAGGAGGGCGACGGCCTGCTCTCCGACATCCGTCTCGACTACAAGCCGGTAGTCCAGACCCGCTACGAGCCGATGGAGCGTAAGTACTGATGTCCGCACCCGTTGTAGACAAAGACGCACCCGCCCTGCCGCCCGTGCCCGAGGGCGCCGTCATGGTCACCCTCAAGATCGCCCGGTTCAACCCGGAGGACGGCGAGGGCCAGCGCTGGGAGAGCTTCCAGGTCCCGGCCCTGCCGACCGACCGCATGCTGAACCTGCTGCTGTACGTGAAGGGCTACCTGGACGGCACCCTGACGTTCCGTCGCTCCTGCGCACACGGCGTGTGCGGCTCGGACGCGATGCGGA
The DNA here is from genome assembly GCF_056401315.1 of Rhodococcus sp. P4_F5. Lineage (NCBI taxonomy): Bacteria > Bacillati > Actinomycetota > Actinomycetes > Mycobacteriales > Nocardiaceae > Rhodococcus > Rhodococcus sp. P4_F5. Next base: position 36,122 of record NZ_JBFUJP010000040.1, read on the forward strand.
TCAACGGTGTCAACCGCCTGGCCTGCAAGATCCTGATGAAGGACATGCTGCCCAAGGACGGCAAGCCGGTCACCATCACCATCGAGCCGATCAAGGGTCTGCCGGTGGAGAAGGACCTCGTGGTCGACATGGAGCCCTTCTTCGACGCGTTCCGCGCCGTGAAGCCGTTCCTCATGACCACCGGCAACGAGCCGACCCGCGAGCGGATCCAGTCGCAGGCCGACCGCGCCCGGTTCGACGACACCACCAAGTGCATCCTGTGCGCGTGCTGCACCACCTCGTGCCCGGTGTACTGGAGCGACGGAAGCTACTTCGGCCCGGCCGCGATCGTGAACGCACACCGGTTCATCTTCGACAGCCGTGACGAGGGCGCCGCCGAGCGTCTGGACATCCTGAACGACAAGGAAGGCGTGTGGCGCTGCCGCACCACCTTCAACTGCACCGACGCGTGCCCCCGCGGCATCCAGGTGACGAAGGCGATCCAGGAAGTCAAGCGCGCGCTGCTCTTCGCGCGATAGCGAAGCGGCAAGCCGCGAACTACAGCACAGCGCGCGGTAGCGAAGCGGCAAGCCGCGAACTACGGCACAGCGCCCGGTAGTTCGAATCTCAACATCTGGTATGTAACAAGAAAAGGCACGGTTCTCATGTAACGAGAACCGTGCCTTTTCCGATGTCCAGTCGGCTACCAATCGGTTACCCTGATATGTACGAACGATGCGCCCTCGGTCAGAGGTCGCACTCACGAAGGGACCGGGGACCACGGCAATGGAGTCAGACTTCGCATCTCGACTGAACAAACTCTTCGAGACCGTGCACCCGGCCGGACGGAAACCGCACACAAACACCGAGGTTGCCGAGTCACTCAACGCGGCCGGGCATCGAATTTCGAAGCCTTACATCTCGCAGCTGCGCAACGGCCAGCGGACCAACCCGTCGCCGGAGACGGTCGCGGCGCTCGCGCAGTTCTTCAAGGTCAAGTCCGACTACTTCTTCGACGACATCTACGCAGCGCGCATCGACCACGACTTGGAATTGCTTGCGCAGCTTCGGGGTTACGGACTGCGCCGGCTCTCGGCCCGGGCATTCGACCTGTCCTCCGAGTCCCAGGAGCTACTGACCGCGATGGCCGAGAAGCTCCGGCGCAGCGAGGGCCTACCGGCCACTCCCCCGGACTCCACCGAATAGCCGAAAGGGGCCGGGTGCATCGCACCCGGCCCCTTTCGCGTACGGTGTTCGAGAATTTGCGATGGGGGATTGAAATCGTGACGACGAGACGCCGTGGTCGGGCTGCCCGACGCGCATTTGCCGTCGGCCTGCTCGTGTCCACCACCGTGGTCCTGCCGGCGTTCGTGATTGCGCAGTCCGCCGCAGCGCCCGCACACTCCGGCGAGGCGGCCGTCGAGGTCAGCAAATCCGGAGACAAACACGGCGGCGGACGGCCCGGCTGCGGCCAGCCTGGCGACCACGACGATCACGATCATGACCACGATCATGACCACGATCACGACGACGACCGCGACGACGATCACGATCGCCGCCGCCACCACCACCACGATCACTGCGGTGGCGGTAATCCGACCACGTCGGTCCCGCCGACCACCACGGTCGCACCGACCACCACGGTCCCGCCCACCACCACGGTCGCACCGACCACCACGGTCGCACCGACCACCACGGTCGCACCGACCACCACGGTCGCACCGACCACCACGGTCCCGCCCACCACCACGGTCCCGCCCACCACCACGGTCCCGCCCACCACCACGGTCCCGCCCACCACCACCGTCGCGCCCACCACGTCGGTCGCACCCACCACGTCAGTCGCGCCCACCACGTCGGCGACAAGGCCTACGACCTCCGCCAAGCCCACGTCGTCGGCCAAGCCCACTTCCTCCGCCAAGCCCACGTCGTCGGCCAAGCCCACGTCGTCGGCCAAGCCCACGACCTCCACCAAGACTTCTGCCGGCAACCCGGCCAGTCCGCCCGACAAGACCGAGGCGCCCGACAAGACCGAGGCGCCGGCCGTGCCCGGCGACGATGCGGGGCAGAGCGGCCCGGGCCAGGACCCGCCGTCGCCGGACGGGCACCCCGAGACGGCGCCCGACGCGCAGTCACCGGCCGACCCACGGCCCGATGGCTCACGGCCCGACGACCCGGCGTCTGAAGCCCGTCCCGCGGACGTCCGACTCGAAGCGCTCACCGCACGTATCGGCACCGCGCCGTCGTCCATCTCGTCGGCCGTCGCGCCGCACCAGGCCCGCACCACCGAGGCCGAGGCGACGGAGCTCTCCGCGGCTCCCGCCCTGCCCCGTGGTGACGTCGGCGCGGCCACCGCAGGCGTCAGCGCCGTGCTGGTCGCCGCGGGCGCCACCGGTTTCGCCAGCTTCCGCAGTGCCCGGGCCACCCGCACGCGCCTCAACCTGGCCCGCGCCGAGTTCCTGGAGCCACTCTGATGCCTGGAACCGAGTCGGGAAGCCGCCCGATCCGCTCGCACCGCCGCGTCTTCGCGGCGGTCGACGCCGTCCTCGACATGGCCGCGCAGACACACGCGGTGACCATCGAGGACATCGCCGCCGCGCTCGCCGAGACCAGGCGCCGTCCCATCCAGATCGAGTTCGCGGACCTCGGCCCGGGCGTCTGGGGGCAGCGTCGCGAATTCTCGGACCGCGACGAGATCGTGCTCGCCCGCAGCCTGCCCAGCGTCGAGCGCACCCTCGCACACGAGATCGGTCACATCGTCTTCCGCCATCCCGGTGCCGAGACCGCGGAGACCACCCTCGCCGCGGACGACGACCTGATCGCCTACATGCTCAGCCAGCGGGCCGCGGCGTCCGCCGACGTCTCGCACGAGGCGCTGCACGAGTGGGAGGCCGAGGCCTTCGCCGCGCGACTGCTCCAGCGGCTCGGGCACTTCGAGCAGGACCAGAACTGGCGTCCGTTGCTCTGCTACGACGAGGCCCTCGGATGATCACCTGGGTCATCGCGCTGATCTGCTCCGCGGCCGTCGGCGCGCGAATCGGTCGACTCACCGTCCGCCCGCCGTCCCTGGCCCGGGTGTCCATTGCGCTGTCGGCGATCGCGGTCACGGTTGCCGCGACGGTACGCACCCCCACGATGATCGACATGCTTGACTCCACGGGTCTCGGCACCGCCGAGACCACGTTCACGGTGGCCTGGATCGTCTTCGCCACCGCGACGGCCCTGATCGCCGCCGTCTCCCTGCCCCGGGTGAGCGCCTGGCCGCAGTGGCTGCCCTCGGCCGGCGCCGTCGTCACGGGGCTCGCGGTGACGGCCGTCGAGTTGCTCGACGCGGGTCACAGCATGGTGACGGACCTGTACCTGGCCGCGACCATGCTGTTCGCGGTGGGCGCCGGCGCTCGGCAGTGTCGGTGGAACCCGCTGGGCCGCGCGATCGGCCTGTTCTGCGCCGGCTCCCTCGTCGTCGCCGCGGCGAGCCTGCGGGCCCTGGTGGCCGGGCCGTCGCAGGTCCTGGAACTCTCCAACCCGTGGTGGTCGGTCGCGATCGTCCTGATCAGCGCCGGCTGCTCGTCGGTGATGGTGGAGGCCTGGTTCCGGGCCAAGTCGGACCTGCGCCGCACGTTCGGCCTGTGGTCGATGCTGACCACCGCGCATCCCGAACTCCTCGACACCGACTACCGGTCCGCGACCGCGGCCCTGACCTCGAGCGACCGTATCTCGCAGATCCTCGACGGCCTCTACCTGCACGCCGGCGGCGGCCTGGTCCGGGCGGGCGACACACCCCCGCCCGCCACGCCGTCCGAGCACGCCGACGCCGTCGCACAGTGGCTGCACCGCACCGCCACCGCGGTGGAGTTGATCGACCCCGCCTGGCTCAGTACCCCGGACCACCTCAGCGACCGCGACTGGGTCGTCGCCGTCGCGACCGCCTACGCCGCGGGTCCTTCGGCCTCGGCAATCGGCACGGCATCGGATACCCTGCCTACTCGATGACTGCACGCGGACGATCCCTCGCCACACTGATCACCGCGGCCTCGATCGCACTGATCGGCGCCCCCGCGGCGGCCCAACCGATGCCCGCGGCCCCCGGCAGCAGCACCGTGACCACGACGCCCTACGCCACGCCGAACACCGACGGCTGCCCGCACCGCAGTTCGCCGCCGCCGGCCATCGACCTCTCCGAGGTCCCGGCTCCCGGGAAGGCCGCGCCCTCGCCCCTTCCCGTCCCTGCCGACCCGGTCGGCGGCGGCCGACTCGGCGAGTGCGGCGCGCTCGCCCCCGCAGGCGCTCCCCCGCTGCCGGTCGACATCTCCGCCACCGGCTGGGTGCTCGCCGACCTCGACTCCGGCACCGTCCTCGCCGCGAAGGACCCGCACGGCCGCTACCGACCGGCCAGCACCATCAAGATCCTGCTGGCACTGGTCGCCCTCGACGAGCTCGACCTGGACCGCACCGTCGTGGCCACCGAGGAGGACGCGAACACCGAGGGCAGCGCCGTCGGCCTGGGCCGCGGCGGGCACTACACGAACCGGCAGCTGATGCAGGGCCTGGTGATGGCGTCCGGAAACGACGCCGCGCACGCGTTGGCCGCGCAGCTCGGCGGCGACGACGAGACGGTGGCCAAGATGAACGAGCGGGCCCGCTCGCTCGGCGCGCTGGACACCCGCGCCGCCACCCCGTCCGGGCTCGACGGCCCCGGCATGTCCAGTTCCGCCTACGACCTCGCGGTTGTCTTCCGGGCGGCCATGCGCAACAGCACCTTTGCCGATCTGATCCGCACCGAGACCGTGCCGTTCCCCGGCTTCCCGAAGGACCCGACCAAGCCGGACGACACCGAGCACCCCGGCTTCACCCTCGCCAACGACAACAAGCTGCTCTACAACTACGACGGCGCGCTCGGCGGCAAGACCGGCTACACCGACGACGCGCGGCAGACCTTCGTCGGCGGCGCCGAGCGGGACGGCAGGAAGCTCGCGGTGACGCTGATGGCCGGCGACGTCCTCCCGATCCGGCCGTGGGAGCAGGCCGTCCGCCTGCTCGACTACGGATTCGCGCTGCCCAGCGGCGCCCAGGTCGGTGTCCTGGTGGAGCCCGGCAGCACCACCACCTCCGGCGCGGCCCCGGTCACCGTGGCCGCCCGGCCGACGGTCTCCCAGACGGCCAGCGAGGTGTCCGCGGCCGGGCCCGGCACCGCCGGGGACACCGACATCTCACGGACCACCGTCACTCTGGTCGGCGCGGTCCTCGTCGCGGTGCTGCTGCTCGCGGCGTACCGACTGCAGCGTCGCCGCCGCTGACTCAGTCCCGTTCGCGACGACGGCGCAGCAGCCCACCGAGGCCGAGGGTGGCCGCGGCGCCGACGCCGACCAGCGCCACCGCCTCGGCCAGCGTCGGGCCGCTGGCCGGCGGCGCGCTCACCGCGAGGACCACGGGGTCCGGCGGCGGCACGAAGGCCAGCGCCTCGTTCTCCGACGCCGTGGCCGCCCAGGCGGTGGCCAGCAGCAGCAGCCGGGCGGTGAAGTAGATGAAGACCAGCAGGCCGATGATCGGCCCGAACGTCACCCCGGCGGGCGAGTTGGTCACCGCCTGCAGGTAGACGACGCCGATCCGTTTGAACACCTCGAAGCCGACCGACGCGAACAGCGCCGCGGCCGCCGCACTGCGCACGGTCACCGGCTCCCGCGGCAGCCGGGCGATCGTCCACACGAACAGCGCCCACGTCGCCACCACCGCCAGCAGCGAGGTCAGCACCTGGACCACGACGGACACCCAGCCCACGTCGTCGATGCCCAGCCAGGTCAACACCGCCCCGGTCACGGCGCCGTCGGCGATGACCGTCAGCCCCACCGACACCGCCAGCATGCCGAACAGGCCCAGCAGCTTGACCAGGTCCTTGAACTTGGTACGCACGAAGTTGGTCGCCGGGTGCCGCTGGTTCCACATGGCGCTGAGCGCCTCACGCAGGTTCGCCATCCAGCCGAGCCCGGAGTACGCGGCGACGACCAGGCCGATCACCCCGACGCGGGCGCGGGCGTCGATGGCCGCGGTGACCAACTCGTTGATCTGATCGCCCAGGTTGCCGGGCATCGCCTTGCTGATCGCGTCGTGGATCGACACCAGCCAGTCCGGGTGCTGCACCAGGATGAAACCGGCCGCAGCGAACCCCACCATCAGCAGCGGGAACAACGCGAACACGCTGAAGTAGGTGATCCCGGCGGCGAAGTAGTCGCCCTTCTGGTCCTGGTAGCGCCCGCCCGCCCGGATCAGGTGATCCAGCCACGGCCGTGCCGCCCGTTGACGCTCGAGAAAAGCCTTCACGTCCGGCACGATGTCTCAGCCTCTTCCGTCAGGCCTTCTGGGGCAGGAAACCGACCTTGTCGTACACCGTAGCGAGGGTTCGGGCCGACACCTCGCGGGCGCGGTCCGCGCCGGCCTCGAGGATCCGGTCCAGCTCCGCCTCGTCCGCGAGGTAGCCCTCGACCTTGGCCCGCAGCGGCGTCACGAACTCGACCAGCACCTCGGCGGTGTCGGACTTGAGATCGCCGTAGCCCTTGCCCTCGTAACCGAGCACCAGCTCGTCGATGCTGCGACCCGAGAGCGCCGACTGGATGGTGAGCAGGTTGCTCACGCCCGGCTTCGTCTCCCGGTCGAAGCGGATCTCACGCTCGTTGTCGGTGACCGCGGACTTGATCTTCTTCGCCGAGACCTTCGGGTCGTCGAGCAGGTTGATCAGGCCGGCGGGCGACGGTCCGGACTTGCTCATCTTCGACGACGGGTCCTGCAGGTCGTAGATCTTCGAGGTGCCCTTGACGATCTGCGCCTCCGGGACGACGAACGCCTTGCCGAACCGGGTGTTGAAGCGCTGCGCCAGGTCGCGCGCCATCTCCAGGTGCTGACGCTGGTCCTCGCCGACCGGCACCCGGTGGGGGCGGTAGAGCAGGATGTCGGCGGCCATCAGCACCGGGTAGGTGAACAGGCCGACGGTGGCGGCCTCGGTGCCCTGCTTGGCGGACTTGTCCTTGAACTGCGTCATTCGGCTGGCCTCGCCGAACCCGGTGATGCAGTTGAGCACCCACGCCAGCTGGGCGTGCTCGGGGACCTGGCTCTGCACGAACAGGGTGGACCGGTCGGGGTCGATGCCGAGCGCGAGCAGCTGGGCCGCGGCGATCTTGGTGCGCCGGCGCAGTTCCTTCGGGTCCTGCGGGACGGTGATCGCATGCAGGTCGGGGATGAAGTAGAAGGCGTCGAACTCGTCCTGCAGCGGCACCCACTGCTGCAGCGCACCGAGGAAGTTGCCGAGGTGGAACGAGTCGGCGGTCGGCTGGATGCCGGAGAGCACTCGGTGGCGGGCGGCGGTGCCGGTGGGCGCGGAAGTCGCTGGTGCAGAGGATTCGGAACTCGACATGCGCTCGATCCTTTCATGTCCCGACCGAGCCCCACCGCCACGCCCCGTCGGCGCCGGGACCGGTCAGGACTCGAGCGTGGTCAGCCGGTGCCCGGCCGCGACCCACCTCCCGGTCAACGACGCACCGGCGTCCTCGTCCGCCTGCAGGATCAGCCGGAACGCCGCCGCGGCCGCGGCCGCGGCGCGGTCGTCGACGGCCTCGGCGAACCAGCGCAGCTCGTCGGGCTCGGCGGCGAGCAGCTCGCCGGCGTCCCGGACCACGACCACCAGGCCACGC
>NZ_JBFUJP010000041.1:0-46773 GCF_056401315.1 Rhodococcus sp. P4_F5
GCTGGTCGTTGTCCGTGGGGCGCCTCACCGCATGAAGATCTGCGCCTGTTGTCGCGGTCGTGACCTGCCCGAGGGCAAGGCGGTCGTGACCTGCCCGAGGCAAGAAGGCGTTGACCACCGTGGGGCAGCGTTACGCCTGTGGCCGACGATCGGCAGCCAACGTGCTGAGCAGGATGTGGTCGAATCTGTCGCGGACCTGTGGCGGGAGTTCGAGCGCGGTGGGAAGCGCCGCAGCCAGATGCTCGGCAATTCTGCGCACCTTCACGTTCGACTGCTGCGAGCACCACGTCAGCACTTCGAAGGCGTGGTCGGCACTGATGCCGTATACCAGCATGAGCGCTCCCTTCGCCTGTTCGAGTGCGATGCGGGCCTCCACTACGTGCGGGATATTGCGGTCGAGAGAGTTCTTGATGTCGGCATCGCGCATGTTGGTCACGTCGATGTAGAACCCAGACGTTCCGATCACAGCACCACCGGCATCGACCATGCGGTCGCCGACGACGACCACGAAGTGCACCCTGTCGGCCGTGTCGACGATCCTGTGTCGTCCACTGAACGGCACCCCCTCCTGCAGAACCCGCCGGAGGGTGTCGGCGACCGACGCACGATCCTCGGGGTGTTTGTGAGCGAGCACCAGTTCCGTGGTGGGCGTGACCGTCCCGGGCTGGTAACCGTGCATCCGGGCAACCGTGTCGGACCATTCCCACTTTTCGCCGTCGAGCAGCAGCCTGAAGCTGCCGACGTGCGGAAGGAGCCCGGGATCCGGGAGTTCCTGCAGACTGCCGTCGCCTGTCACCTGTCAAGTCTGGCACCTGATCCGGTCGCCTGCCCACCCATTGTGCATTGTCACCGCCGAGACGATCCGCCGAGACAAGTTGTCGGCCGGCATGCTCCTGTGGCATCGATGCGCACCGGCCAGGCCGCGACCGGTCGCGGCCCCAGTGGGCCGTCCCCGGCCCACTGTGTACATTCCTCGGCGCGGAGGTAGGCGAGGGTGAGAACCTACTCCGAGCGGATCCAGACACTCCACCATGCCCGCCGCGCCCGGTTTGCGGAAATTCCGTGGAGCACTGATGTTTTCGCGCCCAATCGTTGCTGTCCGGTTGCTCGACCCAGCTGAGGAGAATTCATTGGTTCATTCACGATTCGAGGCGATCGGCGCCTACCTTCCGGTCGACGTCCTCACCACCGAAGATCTGATCGAGCAACTCGCCCAGAAGCCGTCCTTCGACTTCGCGGCGGTCACCGGCGTGCAGGAACGACGGGTCCGGGACAAGTCGCCCGAAAACTACGAGGACTCCTTCGCGCTCGCGATGAAGGCCGCGCGCGACTGCCTCTCGCGCTCGCGCTACGACGCGGACGACCTCGACGTGGTCATCTCGGTGTCCATCACCCGCAGCAAGGAGCGCACGAAGACCTACTTCGAGCCCTCCTTCGCCTCGGCGATCGCCAAGGAACTCGGCGCGCGGCGGGCCATCCACTTCGACCTGTCCAACGCCTGCGCGGGCATGCTCACCGGCACCTACCTGCTCGACCGGATGATCCGGGCCGGCACGGTCCGCAACGGGATGGTGGTCAGCGGCGAGGCAATCACCCCGATCGCCGAGACCGCCGTCCAGGAACTCGCCGGCGGCTACGACCCGCAGTTCGCCTCGCTTTCCGTCGGCGACTCCGGGTGTGCGCTGGTCATCGACCGGTCCGAGGACGAGGGCGACCGCATCAACTACATCGAGCTGATGACCGCCTCCGAGTACGCCGACGCCTGCCTGGGCATGCCCAGCGACCGGACCGCGGGCGTCGCGCTGTACACCGACAACCGGCGGATGCACAACGAGGACCGGTTCAAACTCTGGACCGACACCCAGCGCAATCACCTGGCCCGCCAGGGGCGCACCTTCGCCGACGAAGAGTTCGACTACATCATTCATCACCAGTTCGGCGCGTCCGCGGTGACGTTCATGAACGCGCTCGGCGAGCGCGAGTTCGGCACGCCGATGCCCGAGGCGCTCAACGTGGTCGAGAAGTACGGCAACACGTCCACCACCTCGCACTTCATCGTCCTGCACGACCAGTTGCGGCAGTCCAACATTCCCGCCGGCTCGAAGATCCTGATGGTGCCGGCGGCGTCCGGCATCGTCACCGGGTTCCTGTCGGCCACCGTCTCGTCTCTGGAGGCCTGAAATGGGTATCGTCATCACGGCAACCGGCGCCAGCCACGACACGGACACCGCGAGCAGCATCGAGCACGCCGGCCGGGCCGTGCGTGCGGTGCTCACCGACGCCGCCGTCGCCCCCGAGAGCATCGGGGTGCTCATCAACACCGGCATCTACCGGGACTCGAACACCGTCGAACCGGCGATCGGCGCGCTGATCCAGAAGGCCGCCGGGATCGGGCTCGAGTACGACGAACACGACCCCCGGTCGTTCTCGTTCGACCTGATGAACGGCGCCTGCGGCGTCCTCAACGCCGTCCAGGTCGCGGCCGCGCTGCTCACCACCGGCAGCACCGGACGCGTGCTCGTGGTCTCCGGCGACACCCATCCGTCGATGACCGGACCCGACGCCCCGGCGGACTTCCCGTACGCCACCGCCGGTGCGGCGCTCCTGCTCGAACACACCGACGGGGCAGACGGTTTCGGCCCCCTGCATGTCGAGCTGGCCGACGGCCCGGCCGCGGTCGAGGGCTTCGTCGACACCGACACGATGGGCGTCACCGGCCGCAGCGCGATGACCGTCCGGCGGTCCGACGACTTCGAGGCCCGCGTCCTCGACGTCGCACTGTCCGCGGCAACCGCCGCCATGGACGCCACCGAGTGCGATCCGGCCACCACCGTGCTGATCTCCTCGCGGCCGACGCCGGGATTCCGCGCCGCGCTGTCCGCGAAGGTCGGCATCCGCGCCGTCGACGACGCCGGCACCGCGGACCACGTCACCGGTGACACCCACACCGCCGCCCTGGCCCTGGCCTACCACCATGCCGTCGGCGCCGGTCGCCTCGACCCCGTCGAGCGGGTCCTGTTCGTGGCGGCCGGCGCCGGGCCCAGCGCCGCGGCCACCGTGTACCGGGTCCCGTCCGGCCGAGCCGGGCGATGAGCGCCGCATTGACGGACAACTGGCTCGACCGACTCACCGCCACGGCCCGCCGGCGGCCCGGTGCCCCGGCGGTGACGTCCGCAGCCGGCGCCGCCGCCGAGGGACTGCCCGACTACGCCGACGTGACGTTCGGTGAGCTCGACGAGTGGTCCGACGCCCTCGCGCAGCGGTTCGCCGCCGCGGGCATGACGGCCGGTGTCCGGACGATCGTGCTGGTCAACCCCGGTCCCGAGTTGTACGCGATCCTGTTCGGGCTGTTCAAGACCGGCGCCGTCCCCGTGGTGATCGATCCCGGCATGGGGCTGCGTCCCATGCTTCGCTGCCTCGCCGCGGTGGACCCGCAGGCCTTCGTCGGGCTGCCCCAGGCGCACGCGGTGCGGGTCCTGTTCCGGCGGGGGTTCCGTGGGGTCGGCGCCAAGGTGACCGTCGGACGCCGCTGGTTCTGGGGTGGGCACACCCTCGCCGGTCTCGGCCGCAAGCCCGTCGGCGAGCGACCGCCGACCGCACCGGCCGGCGACGACGAGCTGTTGATGATCGCCTTCACCACCGGGTCGACCGGGCCGGCGAAGGCCGTCGAGCTCACCCACGGCAACCTCGCCGCGATGCTGACCCAGACGCAGGCCGTCACCGCGGTCACCGCGGAGGAATCCGCCCTGGTGACGCTGCCGATGTTCGGGGTCCTGTACCTGCTGCTCGGCGCCCAGGTGGTGCTGCCGCCGCTGGTCCCGAGCAAGGTCGGTGACACCGACCCCCGGCACGTGGTCGACGCCGTCAACCGGTTCCGGGTGCGCACCATGTTCGCCTCCCCCGCCCTGCTCGGCCCGCTGCTCGACCACGCCCGGACCCACGAGGTGGTCATGCCGACCGTCCGTGCGGTCTTCTCCGGCGGCGCCCCGGTGCCGGCCGCGGTCGTCACCGGTCTGCGCGAGGTGTTGTCGGCCGACGCCCAGGTCCACGCCGGATACGGTGCGACCGAGGCGATCCCGATGTCCACCATCGAGTCGCGCGAACTGCTCGACGGCCTGATCGAGCGCGCCCAGAGCGGCGACGGCACCTGCATCGGCCGGCCGGTGGACGGGGTCGAGGTCCGGGTCATCGCCGTCACCGACGCCCCGCTCGAGGGCTGGGCGCAGGCCCAACCGCTGCGCGGCGCCATCGGGGAGTTGGTCGTCAGCGGCCCGAACGTCAGCACCCGTTACCACTGGCCGGCGGCCGCGAACCTGACCGGCAAGATCGCGGACGGCGACCGGACCTGGCACCGCACCGGCGATCTCGGGCGGATCGACGACGAGGGCCGGATCTGGTTCTGCGGCCGCAAGTCCCAGCGCGTCGAGACCGGCGCGGTGACGCTGCACCCGGTGCAGGTGGAGCAGGTCTTCAACGCCGCGCCGGGCGTGGCCCGCACCGCGCTGGTCGGTGTCGGCGACCGCGGCGCCCAGCGTCCCGTCCTGTGCGTGGAGACGTCCCCCGGCGCCGACGCCGCCGCCGTCCTCGACGGCCTGCGCGAGCGCGGTGCCCGGTTCCCGCTCACCGCGCAGATCGACCGGTTCCTGGTCCACCCGCAGTTTCCGGTCGACATCCGCCACAACGCCAAGATCGGCCGCGAGGAGCTGGCCGTCTGGGCGGCCACCCGCCTCACCCGAGGAGCGCAGTCGTGACGCCGAAAACCGCCCTGCTGCGGACGATTCCGATCCTCGGCTGGCTCTACCTCGCCTTCGGGGCCGGTCGGGCCCTGCGGGGACGACCCCTGCGGCATCCGCTGGCCCGGGCCGCCTGGTGGCTCGACGCGGTCCTCAGCGTCGTGGTGCACGCCGCGCAGGTCCCGGCCGCGGTCCGCGTGGCCGGCGGCGACCGGTCGCCGCTGGCGACCGCCCTGCTCACCATGACGTTTGGCATGACCTGGTGGAAGACCCAGCCCGGTTCCGAGACAAAGGAGACGAACCCGTGAGGATCCTGGTCACCGGGGCATCCGGATTCCTCGGCGGCCGTCTCGCCCGCCGCCTGGTCGACGACGGTGAGCACGAGGTCTCGATACTGGTCCGCCGCAGCAGCATCCTGACCGATCTCGGCGACACCTCCGCGATGACGCTCGTCTACGGGGACCTCGCCGACCCGGACTCGCTCGATGCCGCCACCCGCGGCGTCGACGTCGTCGTCCACAGCGCCGCCCGGGTCGACGAACGCGGTGTCCGGTCCCAGTTCCAGCGCGAGAACGTCGACGCCACAGCGCAACTGCTCGCCTCGGCGCGGGCCAACGGCGCCCGCCGCTTCGTCTTCATCTCGAGCCCCAGCGCGCTGATGAGCTACGACGGCGGCGACCAGCTCGACCTCGACGAGTCGGCGCCCTACCCCACCCGGTTCCTCAACCTCTACTCCGAGACCAAGGCCGCGGCCGAGCAGGCGGTCCTGGCCGCGAACACCGACGGGTTCACCACCTGCGCGCTGCGACCACGGGCGATCTGGGGACCGGGCGACCGCTCGGGTCCCATCGTGCGGCTCCTCGGCCGGGCCCGGGCCGGGACCCTGCCGAACCTCTCCGGTGGCCGCGACGTCCTCGCGTCGCTGTGCCACGTCGACAACATCGTCGACGCCTGCGTCAGGGCCGCGGAATCCGACACCGTCGGCGGCAAGGCGTATTTCATCGCCGACGCCGAGGTCACCAACATCTGGCCGTACATGGCCGAGGTGGCGCAGGACTTCGGGTTCGAGATGCCGGACCGGTCGGCCGACCCGCGGGTGGTCCGGTCCGCGGTCCGGGTCCTCGACCTGATCTGGAAGATCCCCTACCTGGCGACGCGGTACTCGCCGCCGCTCTCGATGTACGTGCTGGCGTTGATGACCCGCTCGTCGACCTTCGACACCAGCGCCGCCCGACGCGACCTCGGGTACGCCCCGGTGGTCGACCGCGACGCCGGCATGGCCGAGTTCCGTGACTGGGTGGACCGCCAGGGCGGCCTCGCCACGCTCACCCGTGATCTCCGTTGACCCCACCACCCGCGCCGAACCGAGGTTGCCCGTGACCACGACCGTCCCCACCTTCCAGCGACCCGTCTCGGCCACCGAACGGCTGTACCTGGCGACGCAGCCGCTGTCGCCGCCGTTCGCGATCCAGCTCGTCGTCACCGGCACCGGCGACCTCGACCCCGACGACCTCGTCGCGGCGGTGGCACGCGCGTCCGCCGCATGTCCCGGCACGCGACTGGTGCGCCGCGCCGGCGCCTGGGTCGACTCCGGCGCGGTGCCGCACGTCGAGGTCGTCGACTCGGCCGAGATCGACTTCACCGACCTCGACGCCAGCCCCGTTCTGCGCCGGCAGCTCGGGCTGAGCCCGCAGGCCACCACCGAGGTGGTGCTGCTGCGCGGCGAGGCCACCACCGTCGTCTTCCGCGCCTTCCACGGCGTGATGGACGCGAAGGGACTCGGCACGTGGGCCGCTGACGTCTTCCGGGTACTGCGGGGCGAGGACCCGGTCGGCGCGCCCGATCCCACCGCGGACCACGACCTCGTCGCCCGAATCGGCATGCGGGGCAAGCCCACCACGCTGGTGCCGACCCGTCGCTCACCCCTCGGCGTCACCGGCCGGGCGCCGCGCGACGCCCGCTTCACCTGGCGTCACCGCACCGTGCCCGGCACCACCACGGGCGCGGTCGCTCGGATCTCGGCGGTCCTCGCCGACGCCGTCGGCCGGCCCACCCGGATCATGGTCCCGGTCGACCTGCGCCGCCACGACCCCACGATCCGCTCGACCGCGAACCTGGCGCTGCCCCTGTTCCTGGACGTCGCCCCCGGCCAGTCCTGGTCCCAGGTGAACGCGCAACTGCTCGTCGGCCTGGTCGAGGGGCGCGAGCTCAACGAGATGGACAACGGCGGCCTGGCGAAGCTGCCCGCGGCCGTGACCCGCGCGATCCTCGAGGCCGCGCATCGCCTCGGGGCCCACGCCGACCGGAACCTGGTCGCCGCGATCGTCTCGCATGCCGGTGACGTCGACCCCGAACTCCTGTCCGCCCCCGGCTACACCGCAGCCAGCGTCCGGGCGCTCCCGGTCCACACCGGCCTGGTGCCGATGTCGTTCGTGATCCTCGAATCCGGTGGGAACACCGAGATCACGGTGTCCTGCCGGGCCGGGGACAAGGTGGCGGGCCGCCTCGACGAGCTGCTCGACCGGGTGGCCGCCGCGCTGACCGTCGACGACCCCGCGCCGGCCCTCGACCTCGCGCCCGCCCTGCCCATGGAGACCACCACCACCGCGACCGTCGACAACGCGGACCTCCGGTTCCGCCGGCACGCCGAACTGACCCCGGACGCGGTCGCGGTCATCGGACCCGGCGGCCGGCACACCTACCGGGAACTCGACCGCCGGGCCGACGCGATCGCGGCGGAACTCCGCGGCCACGGCGCCGGTCCGGGCTCGATCGTGGCCATCCTCGCCGACCGCAGCGTCGACGGCGTCGCCGGCCAGCTCGGCATCCTCCGGGCCGGGGCGGCCTTCCTCCCACTCGACCCGAAGCACCCCGCCGACCGGCTCTCGGCGATCGTTGCCGACTCGGGGGCCCGGGCGCTGCTCGCGGCGCGGCCGCACCGCGACCGGATCACCGCAGACGTACCGGTGCTCGTCCTGGAGGATCTCCCCGAACACACCGATCACCCCGTCCGCGAACGGATCTGCGGTGAGGACGTCGCGTTCGTCACCTACACGTCCGGATCGACGGGGCAGCCGAAGGGTGTCCTGGTCCCCCACGCCGGCGTGGTCAACTTCGTCGACTCGGCCACCGACTGGTACCTGCTCGGGCCGCAGACCCGATTCGCACACCACCACACGCCGGCCGCGGACATGGCCTGCGCGGCGTTCTTCGGCGCGCTGCTGACCGGCGGAGCCGTCGCCCTGGTGCCCGGCGAGATCTCGCACGTGTCGCTGCGGTCGATGGTCGGCGACGGCGTCGCGAACACCTTCCTGCTCACCCCCAGCCTGCTCGAGGTCGTCGTCGGGTTGGAGATCGACCCGCCGAATCCGCGCACCGTGATCATCGGAGGGGAGCAACTCCGGCCGGGGCTGGCCGCGGCGGCACGCCGGTTCTTCGGGCCCGGAGCGCGCCTGCACAACAGCTACGGCCCCACCGAGCTCAGCATCGTGTGCACCTCACACCTGATCGACCCCGACCCCGACCCGGACGCGACGTCGGTCCCGATCGGCACACCGGCGACGAACACCCCGGTGTACCTGCTCGACGCGCAGGCGCGGGCGATCCCGACCGGCGAGATCGGCGAGCTCTACTTCGGTGGCCCCCAGGTGGCACGCGAGTACCTGGGCCGGCCGGAGCTGACGGCGCAGCGGTTCGTCGTCCTGCCGGGCGGCGTCCGGGCCTACCGCACCGGGGACCTGGCCCGCCTGCTGCCCTCCGGGGTGCTCGACTTCGTCGGCCGCGTCGACGACCAGGTCAAGGTCCGCGGCAATCGCGTCGAGCCCGGCGAGGTCCAGGCCGTGCTCGACCGGTTCCCGGGCATCGGCCGGTCCGCGGTGGCCGGCCGGCGCGGCCCGAGCGGCGGCAACGTCCTCGCCGCGTACCTCGTCGCGGACGGCGGCATCGACGTCGACGCGGTGCGGAGCTTCCTCGCCGAACGCCTGCCCGCGTACATGATCCCGGCGGCGATCCACGTCGTCGACGACCTCCCGCTGACGGGCAACGGCAAGCTCGACCTGTCCCGGCTGCCCGGCGCCGGCGAGGCTGCCGGCCCTCGAGACGCCGCCCCGATGCCAGATGACGACGCGGACCCGGACCTGGGCCGCATCACCGCCATCTGGGCGAAGGTGCTCGAGATCGGCCCGCAGCGCCTGACACCGGACTCGGACTTCTTCGCGCTCGGCGGCGACTCGCTGTCCTCCCTCGAGATGCTCTCGCAGGTCTCCCGGACCGTCGTCGGCGCGGCCGGCGAGGCCCGGTTCGTCGCGCAGCTCGAGGGGCTGGTCCACCACCTGACCCTCGCCCGGGTGCACGCCGCCGCGGTCGCGGCCCGAGACGCCGGGGCGGCGTCGTGATCTTCGTCGGCCGGGGCGCCCTGCTGTGGCGGGCCGTGCGCGCGGCCGACGCCGCCGGACACCGGGTCGACCTGGTCTGCGTGGGCCCCGACGAGGCTGTCCCGGAGGGTATTCCGGCACTGCGGACCACCGACGTCAACGACGACGCCGCCACCGTGACGGCGGCCTGCCGGGACGGGCTGGTGTGGTCGATCAACAACGGGACCATCCTGCGGCCGAGGCTGCTCGGCTCCGGCCTGCGGATCTACAACATCCACAACGGCCCCCTCCCGGCGTACCGGGGCCTGCCGGAGATCGCCTTCTCCGCGGCGTTGCTGGACGGTGAAACGCATTACGGCGCAACACTGCACGAGGTCGACACCGGCATCGACACGGGCGCCGTCCTCGACATCGAACGGTTCCCGATCGCGCCGCAGGACGGGTTCCAGGAGGTGATGCTCGCCGGGCTGCGGGCCTGCCATGCGGTGTTCGTACGCAACCTCACCGCGGCGGTCGAGAACACCCTGTCCCCGATGCCGCCGTCGACGCAGCCCGCCGGGTACTACGGCCGTCGCCAACTCGCGGACATCGCCGCCCGCCGCGGGACCGACGGTTTCTCGCGCGCCGCCTCGCTCGGGGTCTTCGCCCCGCTGTACCCCGACCTGGCCGCGGCCACTGCCGGGCAGCGATCGCCGGACGGCGCCGCCCGATGACCCGGTGGGCCGCGGCGGTGGCACGCCGCCCGTGGATCGTCCTGCTGCTCACCGTGGGCTTCGTCGTCGCCGCCGGCGCGTGGGGCGCCTCGGTGACGTCGCGACTCGGCTCCGGCGGATACGCCGACCACGGCAGCGAGTCGATGCAGGTCGAGCGGCTCGTCGACGACCTTTTCGGCCGCCAGAGCCCGGACGTCGTCGCCGTCTACACCGCCCCGGACGGCCAGAGTCTCGACGACATCGGACCCGCGGTGCAGGCCCGCCTCGACACCCTCGACCCGGCCCTGCTCGACAAGCCGGTGCTGACCTACTGGAACACCCCGGCCGCCGCCTCCTCGCTCCGGTCTGCCGACGGGACGAAGGCACTGGCCGTGGTGTTCGCGGCGGGCGACGAGGACCAGCGCATCGTCGCGTTCGCCGACATCGCCCCGCACCTGTCGGTGCCCGGCGTGCACACCGACACAACCGGGTTCGCCGCCCTTGCCGCCGACATCAACGCGCAGTCCCAGCGCGACCTCGTCGTCGCCGAGTCGCTGTCCCTCCCGATCACGTTGCTGGTCCTGGTCCTGGTCTTCGGCGGGCTGGTCGCCGCGTCGTTGCCGGTGGCCGTCGGCGGGCTGGCGATACTCGGGGCCATGGCCAGCCTGCGGCTGATCGTCGAGTTCACCGACGTCAACGTCTTCGCGGCCAACATCGCCACCCTCCTCGGACTCGGACTGGCCATCGACTACGGGCTGTTCGTCGTCAGCCGCTTCCGCGAGGAACTCGCCGACGACGACGCCGACGTCGACGGCGCCCTGGCCCGCACACTCGCCACGGCCGGCCGCACAGTCGGCTTCTCGGCGGTCCTGCTGATCTGCGCCTTCGCCGGGACCCTGGTGTTCCCGCAGGTCTCGCTCCGGTCCCTCGGCTACGGCGCCATGTCTGCGGTCGCGGTCGCCGCGGCGCTGTCGCTGACGGCGCTCCCGGCGGCACTGGTCCTCCTCGGACCCCGCATCGGCGCGGGCAGCTGGCGCCGGGATGCCTTCGCGCGGGGCGAGGCCCGCGCCCAACGATTCTGGGGCCGCGTCACCCGGAGCGTGCTGAGGCGGCCGCTCGCCACCGCCACCGCCGTCACCGCGGCCCTGCTGGTACTGGCCGCCCCGATACTCGGCATCACGCTGACCGACGTCGACCACACCGCGCTCCCGCCCGGCAGCGCGGCGCGGGTCACGGCGGAGCAGGTGGCCGCCGAGTTCCCGGCGGCGAACAGCGGCGTCATCGTCGCGGTCCGCGGCGCCGACGGTCAACCACCGGCCGCCCTCGGGGTGGAGGGGTTGCGCCGCGAGATCGCCGCGGTCGACGACGTGTCCGAGGTCGCCGTCGCCGGGACCCGCGAGGACGTGACCCTCCTCCGGGCTCAGCTGTCGGTGCCCGACCGGTCCCAGCAGGCGATGCACGCCCTCGCCGGCATACGCGCCGTCGACGCCCCGGCGGGCACCGACGTGATGCTGGGCGGGATGACCGCGATCACCGCCGACGGGGTCGACGCGATCGTCGACCGGCTGCCGTTGATGATCGCGGTGATGGTCCTCGCGACGCTGGTGCTGCTGTTCCTCGGGTTCGGGTCGATCGTGCTGCCGGTCAAGGCGGTGCTCGTCGCCTTCCTCAGCCTGGGTGCCACCTTCGGGATCCTGACGACCGTGTTCGTGGGCGGCCATCTCGCCGGCGTACTCGGCGTCAGCCAGGGTCCGCTGGCCGCCGGGATGGTGGTACTGGTCATCGCCGTGGTCTTCGGACTCTCGACCGACTACGAGGTGTTCCTCATCTCGCGCATGGTCGAGGCCCACCAGCAGGGCGCGAGCACCGACGACGCCATCCTGGCCGGCACGACCAGGACCGGCCGGGTGGTGACCGCGGCCGCCGCGCTGCTCGTGCTCGTCACCGGCGCGTTCACCCTCTCCACGCTCACTCCCATGCGGTTCATCGGAATCGGCATGATGATCGCCCTCGTGCTCGATGCGACGCTGGTCCGAATGCTGCTCGTCCCCGCCCTGGTGAAGCTCATGGGCGAGGCCAACTGGTGGCGGCCGGCGTGGTTGCCATCGGGGACGTCAGAGCGCAGTGTTAGTGGACAACACAACGTCAGTGGGCAACACGACGCCGAGACCGGCAGCCGAACACCTGCTCCGCCGTAGGCCCAGGCCGGGGCGGGCCGGACAGTCACCACCAACACGCCGCTGAGAGACCGCCATGAACAAGACCGCGTTACGCCTCGCATTGGCAGCAACGGCTGCCGCATCCCTGATCGCCCTCGGACCCGGTGTCGCAGCGGCGGCCCCGGCGCCGGCCCCGGTTCCCGAGGCGGTCCACCCCGTCGTCCTGTTCGGCCAGCTCGGTCCGCTCGGCGCTGTCCTCTCGTGCGCACCGGTCGGACTGCTGCCGATCCTCGGGCCGAACGTCATCTTCCCGATCTGCGTGGTCTGAGGAGTCCCGCTCCCCCGGCACCCCACGCCCTGTCGGGGCGGGAGACGAGAAAGCCCCCACCCTCGAACGAGGGTGGGGGCCTTTCGACACCAGCTCAGGAACCGATCAGGTCCTTCACGAGATTGGTGGCAACGCCGATCAGGACGGCGGTGAGCATGGTTTCGACGCTTCCCATTGTGGGCTCCTTCAATACGATCTGGTCAAGGCGGAGTTGACCATACGCGAGCGGGCGGCCCTCGGTACTACGAACTGTCGCGTTTGGCCTGACGTTTGATGCCGGCGGCGATGTCGGACGCCTCCCGCTTCTTACGGCCCGCCGACTTCTGCTTCGACTTCTTGTTCACCCGGCCCTGCTGACCCGCGGAATCCGGGCCGGTGCCGTTGCCCGCGAAGGCCGGGGCGTCCTGGCGTGCCCGCGCGAGTCGCTCTCGCTTCAACTCGGCGGCGCTCTCCTTGGCCACCGCACCCAGGCGACGACTCACCTGACCGAGCGCCTGCTCGAAAACCTCGACCCTGGCGGCGTTTCGAGTCGTGGTCCGTCCCGCCGCGCCCCGGCTCGCCTTGTCGGTCACCGCGGCAGCGGCCTCACGCCGGTAGACCTTGGCGTGCTTGTTGCGGGCCTTGCGCACCCGGGTGTGCAGGTCGATCAGGGCGTCCTCGTCCAGACCGTGCAGGTGGTCCCGCTTCGTCTCCAGCACCAGCACGTTCTCGGTCTCCGACAACGACTTCAGCAGCTTCTTCATGGAAGCCCCTTCTCTCGGCAACCGTCCCGGGGTGTCCGGGTCGCACCTTGCGCGACAGTAGCTTCACGTGACGGGCCCGTCGGTATCCGCTACGTCCGGTTCGTCCCAGGCTAGCGACAAAGCGGCCTGACTGGTTGGAACAGCGGAACCGCGCGGCGGCCCTCACGCCCCCGCTCCTCCCGTGCTCCCGGGCGGATCGTCGACCGCCCCGAGGAAGTCGCGGATCGCCGCGGCCAGTTCACGCGGGCGGTCCTCGGGGATCAGGGTGTAACAGTCGTCGAGTTCGACGAGCCTCGCGCGCGGGAACATCTCGGCGAGCCTGCGACCGTGCTCGAGCGGCATCACCACGTCCTCGGTCCCCCACACCACCAGCACCGGACCCTCGAACGAGGCTGCCGCGGTGGCCCATTCGCCCAGCACCCGTCGGCTCGGGACGGAGGTCACGTACTTGCGCAGGTCGCGCCGGATCGACCGGTCGCGGGTGGCCGGACCGAACCACCCGTCCATCACCTCGGTCGGCACCGGCCGCTTGCTCATCGCACCCCAGGCCCGCGGTGACCGCCGCATCACCCGCAGCCGCATCAGTTGCATTGCGAGAAACAACCCACCCGGGACGCGGGCAGCCGCGACGATCGGCCGCGCGGGCGGGGGCGGATAGTTCTCGAAGGCCTCGCTGGCCGTGAGGACGAGCCGTCCGATGCGAGAGGTGTCGCCGTTCGCGACCAGCACCTGCGCACCGCCCCAGTCGTTCTGCGCCAGCGTGACGTCGGTGAGGCCGAGCCGCCCGACGAACTCCCCGATCAGCACGGCCAGCGAACGCAAGGACAGGTCGGCATCGGCCCGCATCGGCACCCGGTGCCCGCCGAGCGGCCAGGTCGGGAGGATGCACCGGAAGTCCTCACGCAGGTCGTCGACGACGTGGCGCCAGAGGGTCCCGTCCATGGTCAGTCCGTGCAGGAACACGATGACCGGTCCCGCGCCGCCGGTGTCCTCGTACTCGACGGTTCCCACGGACAGCTCGACTGTGCGCACGATGCGCCCCCTCGGCAACGATTAGATAGATCGTTCTAATGTAGGCTAGGTCACAGGCAGTACGGACGCAACGGCCGTTTCGTTCCCACCGCGCGACAGGGAGGGAATCACCATGCCGGACACCAGGACTCGGATCATGAACAGCAGCGCCGAGCTGCTTCGGCGCAACGGCTACGCGGGCACCGGACTCAAGCGGATCGCCGTCGAGGCGGACGCACCGTTCGGGTCGATCTACCACTTCTTCCCCGGCGGCAAGGAGCAGCTCGCCGACGAGTCGATCCGCGCGTCCGGCGCGACGTACGCCGACCTCTTCGCCGAGATCATGGATCCGGCTCCGGACCTGCTCTGCGGCGTCGCCGCGATGTTCACCGGCGCGGCCCGGACCCTGGTGGAGACCGACTTTGCCGACGCCTGCCCCATCGCCACCGTCGCCCTCGAGGTGGCGAGCACCAACGACACCCTGCGCCGGGCCACCGCGGACGTGTTCGACGGCTGGGTCCGGGCCGGGGTCCCCCGGTTCGCTCGTTGGGGGCTCGACGCGGCCACCTCCCGATCGCTGACCCTCGCCCTGATCACCGGGCTCGAGGGCGGCTTCGTGCTCAGCCGGGCGCAACGCAGCACGGAGGCCCTCGAGGCCGCCGGGGCGAGCGTCGTCGCGGCCACCCGGGCGGCCCTCGCCGCGACATCTCCCGACAATGCGGCGACGCACGACACTGCGGCGACGCACGAAACGGCGGTGAGCCATGATTGAGTCCACCAGTCCCGCCGGCACCGACGAGCCCCTCAGCCTGGCCGACCGCGCCTGCCTGCCGATGGGCGACGGCGACCGGATCCGACTGCTCCTCGACGTCATCGAACTGGCGCAGACGCGCGTCGGCTACGACGAGATTGCCGATCTCGCGGCCCCGGCCCTCGCCGACTACGGCGTGGCGTTGAACCCGGACGTGGCGGCCGGCTGGAACCTCGCGTGCGAAATCCTCACGCGCACACTGGAGTCCCGGCTCCCCCACTGACCGTCGCGGAGCGGCGGAACGACGGCGGCGAGGGCGACCCAGTCAGCCCGCGCCCGGCCGATCTCAGCCGCGCGGCGACACCGCGGAGAGCACCTTCGGCAACGCCGTCCAGTCCGCGGTCACCACGCTCGCCGAGTGCTGCGCCAGCAGCGAGACCCGGCCGAGGGCCACTCCCTGGGGCGGCGAGACACCGTCGATCGGCGGCGCCACCTGGTGCGCGTCGGTCATCACCAGGATGTACCCGCGATCGCGGTACCACCGGGTGTCGATGCCACCCCCGAGGTAGTCCGAGGCGTCGCCGTCGAAGAACACGAACCAGGGTCGCACCGTCGGGTCGTATCGGGTCTCACGGGGATCGCCCGACTGCGCGCCGTGCACCGCGGGGAAGGCGGCCGCCTCAGCCAGCCTGCCCGTCGCGGCGAGGTCGCGCAGGTGCGTGGCGTACTCGCGATCCGTCCACAGGTCGTCGAGCGGGTTGACCTCCTCGACGGTGCCCGGGATCAGCTCGAACACGAACTTGCCCGCCATCTCGTCGACGGTGGGCCATCCCCGCTCCTGCACGGCCTCGTCCAGGGTCAGCCCGGAGTCCCCGACCAGGTCGGCGGGCCGCAGCAGGGCGTCACCGAGTCGCTCGCCGACCAGCGCGTCGAACTCGCCGGGTCCGTGGGTGGCACAACCGGCCGAGAACTGGTCGAACTCGTCCGGCCCGAGACCACAGCCCGCGTTGAATCCGTCCTTCATCTCCACCTTGACCAGGACCGGACGATGGCCGGGGTTCGCGTCGTGCCACGCCCGCAGGTCCGACAGGCACCCTTCGAGCCCCGTGTCCCGGGGCCCGCCACGCAACTGCGCCGCGGTCCGGGCCCCCGCGCAGTTGTTGTCGTTGCCCACCGGATTGTTGTGCGCGACCCGCCAACCCGGCGCGGCGAAGTTGGTCCAGACGTCCAGCTCGATCAGCGCGGTGCCGGAGTCCAGGGCGTCGGCCAGGTACGGGTAGGCGGTCTTCTCGTAGGTGTTGTGCACGCCGACGGACGTGGTGTCCGCGTAGGTCGACCCGGCCGGGACCGACTGCGGCGCTCCCGTTCCCGCGACCGCGGGTGTCGCGGCGACGACCGACGCGACGAAAATCATGGCTACGCCTGCGGCGCTGTGTCGTAGTCGACGGATCACTGGCTGCTACCTTCGGTCTGCGGGAGGCGATCAGCCAGCAGCGTACGGACTTCCGGCGCCGCCCGGTCGTCATTCCCCCGACCGGCGTCAGGCATCGGAGGGCACGAACCATGGCGAGCAACGAGATCCGACTGACCCAGCACGTCGCCGCGTCACCCGCGAAGGTCTGGGCGGTGCTCACCGACCTCGACAATGCGCAGCAGACGCTGTCGGGCGTCACCCGGGTCGAGCGCGTCTCCGGCGAGGGATACGCGGTCGGCACCCGTTGGCGCGAGACCCGCAAGATGTTCGGCAAGGAGGCGACGGAGGAGATGTGGGTCGCCGAGGTGGAACCGGAACGCCGCACGGTGGTCAAGGCGCACTCGTCCGGCACCGACTACACCACGGCGTTCACGCTGGCCCCCGCCGGCGAGGGCGCCGATCTGACGATGGTCTTCTCCGCCGAGACCGGATCCTCGCTGCTCCTGAAGATCATGATGAAGGTGTTCGGCGGGATCGGGATGAAGGCCTCCACCAAGGCCATGACGCAGGACCTGCGCGACATCGCGACCCGCGCCGAGAACAGCTGACTGGGATCACTCGGCTGCTCATCCCCTACGTCGCCCGGGCTGCCAGCCTCACCGCTGGTGAGGGTGAGGTCATCGTCGCATTGGACCCCTCACAGGCAATCCACGTTCTCCGGCTCGGCGAGCCCGACTCCGCGGAACTGGAACGACAACTGCGCGAAGCCCTGGATAATGGATATTATGACGTTTCGCCTGGCAGCGGCCGGTTTCCGGGCTACCGGATCGCGAGCTGCTTGTCCGGTCCGGTTCAAGTTGGCCAATACGCCCCCCTTCAACCTCCTGGCGATTCATCGACTCGCCCGACAGTGAGCGGACACCCGATGCGTGCGACGATCCGGGTGCCCCAGAATCGCCATCCGAACCGTCGGCCGCACTTATCCGGTCGGCGGTTCGTCGTCTGCGACGCTGTCCGGTACGCCCTCGCCGTAGCGGTTGCCGCGATCGGGATTCCCCCGATGGATCACGTTCGCCAGGTTCCCGTGTCGCGCGTGGACCACGCGATTGCCCGTGCGCGCCGGCGCGATCGGAGCGGCGTCGCGTTCGGCCCGCCCGGCGACACGCGTCAGCGCGCGACGCTGAGTCGTTCGAGGCGGGCCACTGCCGCCTCCGCCACCGCCAGGGCGACCTCGGCGCTGTCCATCCGGTCGTGCGTCTCGATGGCCGCCCAGTTCCGGCCGTGCGCGTAGGCGCTGAGCAGGTTCCATTGGATGGGCACCTCCATCGCCGGGTCGGGGCCGCCGAGCGAGTCCGGCGGCATCAGCAGGCCCGCCTGGGCGACGATGAAACTGTCCGAGTCGATGGCGTGGAAGCGGCGCTCGCTCAGGCCGGAGCGCAGCGTCCGGGCGGCGCCCAACAGCTCCGCGCGTCGCGCGTCGGCGACCGAGCACTCGCGCGATCCGGCCCGGCTCGTCTCCAGGTACTGACGGCGGTAGATCTGGTCGCGATAGCCGAACTGCAATGTGCGATAGCACTGTTCGTCGATCGGACCGGCCATCAGCCACAGCGCGGTGGCCGCCGTCGTGATGGCGGAACGGACCAGGGTTGGGTGCGCGAACTCGTGCGCGGCGTCCCGGCCGGCCATGTCCAAGTGGTCGAGGGCACTGCGGATGAGCTGGACGACGGTGCCGTGGATCGAGAGGCCCGACGCCTGCAGCGCCCGGTCCGCGACCTCGGCGTCGGACCCCGGCGCGGCCTCGATGCGGCGCAGCTGGCGCGCCAACTCACCGGCCGCAGTCGACACCCGCTCGCCCATACCCATCTCCCGGACCGGATCGTCATCCCTCATCGCGGCGAGGCTGCCATCGATCTCGGCCCACGATCCCGGCGAGCTCCCCGACATCGCCCACGCGGAGATTGTCTCTCCGGTCCGCCGCGCCCAACAACCCGTCGGGCGTGTCAATGGTCGGTGGGCCCTCGCGTGACGGGGGTTCGTCACCCTGGGGCGGTTGTTTGCGGACTTCCGCCCGTCGTGCCCGGCGGTCGTTGTAGGTAGCGCCGAGGCGTTCGAGCATCCGCCGCCCGAGGCCCTCGGCGAACGCCGCCACCTCCGGTTCGACTGCCGCGGCGGCGTCGACCGGGAGCGCCGGCACACCGAGCAGCCGCAGCTCATCGGTACGGCCCTGGAACGGTGTGGCCTTGCGCGCCGCGGTCATCGCCCGGCCGAGCACCTTGGCCGGCGCGTAGTCGTCCTCGTCGAATCCCTTGGCCTGGCCCACAGCTCGCAGCTTCGCCACACCCGCTGCGAGGACGGCGTGGGTGTAGAGGCGGTGCGACTCGCGGTACGTAGGCCCTCAGTAGTTACGTCCGCCGTCAGTAGTAGTGCCGACGCCCGCCCACCGCACGACCGGCCGAACCCAGTGCGAGCAGCACCAGCCCGACCACCGCCAGGATGATGCCGATCGTCCACAGCAGCGGGATCCCGGCGACGTATCCGATGACGAGCAGGATGATTCCGAGAATGATCATGGCGGTCTCCGATCGGGTCACTCGCTCCGACTGACCGGGTACCCGGTCCGCGGTCGAGTCAAACACGCTGCCGCGTTTCCGATGCCCCGCCGGCGGGTACCCCCGGACCATGACCGACTTCCGCGCAACCCAGCCCGACCCGGTGCCGCCGATGCCCGGGCCGCCGCCACCCGAACCACCGGTGCCCCAGCCACCGGGACCACCGGGTCCCATTCCCGATCCGGTGCCACCCGGCCCGGCTCCGGATCCACTGCCGCCCGACCCCATTCCACCGACGCCGGACCCGCTGCCCGGCCCACCCGTACTCGCCGCCCGGGAGCAGTCATGAGAATCGTCACGATCCTGGCCCTGGGCTGGTTGATTGTCGGGGCCGTCGCCGCGGGCCAACGCGGGTACTACAGCAGCGACTCGGCGACCAGTTGCGCGAGCGCGGGCACGATCGCGCTGACCGTGGTCGCGGGACCACTGAACTACTTCGGCGTGAACCCGAAGATCTCGGACTGCACGCTGCCGCAGCCCAGCAGCTGAGTCCGCCTCACCGACTGATCGCGTCCCGCATCGCCGGCAGCATCGCCCACAACTGGTCCTGCCAGTACGGCCAGCTGTGCGTGCCGAAGGACGGGAACTCGAAGTGGGCGGAGTCGATGCCCATGGTCATCAACCGCACCTCGAACGCCCGGGTCTGCACCAGCGACAAGGCCTCCAGCCCCATCGCGGTGGACGTGTTGAAGTAGTCGACCGGGTTCACCGGCCGGTCGTGATCGCCCGGCAGTCCGCTGCCGGCCGAAATCCACATGGGCAACCCCCGCAGCCCCTCTGCCTGTACGAACGGGTCGTGCAGCAACCAGGCCGGATCCCAGGGCGGACCCCACATGCTGTCCGCGTTGTACTGTCCCGCATCGAGCATCGCGACCCGGATCGCCTCCCGCATCCCGGGAGCCGACAGGTTGAGGTATCCGGACAGGGCGCCGGCGAAGACGAACTGGTCGCGATGACGGGAGGCCAGGATCAGCGCCGCGTTGCCGCCCATCGACAGTCCCACCACCGCGTTCCGGGACCGGCTGATGCCGTAGTTCCAGGCGAGGTGGTTGGGCAGGTTCTCGGTGAGGAACTTCTCCCACATGTAGGTGTAGGACTGGTTGGTGAAGTTGTTCGGCCCGTACCAGTCGCTGTAGAAACTGGACTCGCCACCGACCGGTTCGATCACGTTGACGCCGTGGTCCGAGAGCCAGGCGGCGTTGGTCTCGTGTTCCCAGCCGCTGACGTCGTCCGTGGCCCGCAGGCCGTCCAGCAGGTAGACGGCGCGATTGCTCCCGTTCCTGGCCAGCCAGATTCGGACCTTGATCCGGCCGACACCGCCGGGTGCCGACACCCAGTCCTCCTGCAACCGGGCGTACGGTCCGGCGGATGCGACGGCGCCGCTACCGAGGGCGATTCCCAGCGGCAGAACCACCGCCGCGACGACGAGCAGCACCAGTGAGCGCAACGAGCGCCGTGGGGGTCGCGGGGTTTCGCGCATCAGAATCAACCTCCGTCACATCAGTAACTTGGGTCTCACTGACAAGCACGGTATTACCGGCGGCGTGCGGCGACGAGGTCTGTGCTCAATCGTTACCTCGGCTCACCCCATCGTGATCTGCGCGAACTCCCGGGGCCTGGACGAGGTGCATCGTCGAAATTGCTGCTGGATAGTGGCCACCATGAAACGTGTGGTGGTGGCGCCCGACAAGTTCAAGGGATCGTTGACGGCAGCCGAGGTCGCGAACGCCCTCGCCGCCGGACTGGTGGCGGGGGACCCCACCCTGGAGGTCCTGTGCGCTCCGGTTGCAGATGGTGGCGACGGCACTGTCGCCGCCGCCGTCGCCTCGGGCTGGTCACCTGTCCTCGTCAACACCACCGGGCCCACCGGTCAGCCGATGCCGGCCTCGTACGCGGCACGCGGATCGGTCGCCGTAGTGGAACTCGCATCGGCGGTGGGACTGGAAGCCCTCCCCGGCGGGGTGCCGGACCCGCTCGGCGCCAGCACCTTCGGGCTCGGCACCGTCATCAGGCACGCGCTGGAGGGGGGCGCTCGCGAGATCGTCATCGGCCTCGGGGGCAGCGCGTCGACCGACGGCGGCGCCGGGATGCTGCAGGCGCTCGGCGTTCGGATACTCGACGCCGAGGGAAACGACGTCACGGGCGGCGGCGGCCCGCTGCGCGGCGCGCGGCGGGTGGACCTGAGCCGGCTCCATCCCGCGGTGGCGCAGACCCGGTTCCGACTCGCCTGCGACGTCGACAACCCGTTGCTCGGGCCGAACGGTGCCACCGCCGTCTACGCACCCCAGAAGGGGGCGAGCGCTGGCGATCTCGTCGCGCTCGAGGATGCGATGACACAGTGGGCGCGGGTCGTGCGCGCCGCGACCGGCCGCGACGACGGCGACCGCGCGGGGGCGGGGGCGGCGGGCGGGACGGCATTCGGCGCCATCTCCGTCCTCGGTGCTCAGACTCAGCCCGGCATCGAGACGGTCCTCGACCTCGTCAACTTCCGTCGGGTGCTCGCCGGGGCGGACCTCCTGGTCACCGGGGAGGGATCGCTGGACGCGCAGAGTCTGCACGGCAAGGCCCCCATCGGCGTCGCGGCCGCAGCCCGCCGGGCGGGTGTGCCCGTCGTCGCGGTGGCGGGACGAAGCGCACTCACCGAGAATCAACTGCGCGATGCCGGCATCGTCAAGGCCTACACGCTCGCCGAACTCGAGCCGGACCTCGACAGATCGATCGCGAATGCAGCGGACCTGCTGCGCCGCATCGGCCGCACGATCGCCGCGACCCGATCCACCATCGGCCAGCGACGCGAATCATGACCGGGACCAAGGGACCTGCACCGTCGCATCACGGTGCGGCCGGCCCCCGGCTCACCCCATCGTGATGCGACGGTGCGCGAGCATCCAGCGTCCGTCGACCCGCCGGAAGACGTCGTCGTAGCGACCCACGCTCGACAGCCGCACCGCCGTGGTGGTGTCCACCAAGAACATCCAGTACGCCGTCGCCTCCGCGACATCCTCACCGGTCGGACTGACCGAGATGGTCGTGAGCACGTGCCTGGTTGCCGTGCCGGGCCCCTGGATACCGTCCGCCCGACGCGCGCGGACGCCCTCCCCCAACTCCTCCCGGCCCGCGCGGCGCTGCGCAGCCATCCCGGTCCGTGGGTTGGCCGGCGACTCCCACACCGCGTCGACGGTGAAGTTGGCGAGGTACTCCTCGACCTCCCCGTCGTCCGCGAGATGCGCCAATCGCGCGAGCAGGGACTGGATTTCGACGACGGCTTCGGCGTGGGTCATGCCGCAACCATGCCCCGCGACCGCCTGCGGGACATCGTCGGTTCCCACCTCACGGGATCGCGGGCCCGACGGCCCGGCAATTACGGGTACACCCGCATCGGAAATTACGGCCAATCCCGCAATTGGTAATCCCTTTGTCGCTACATTGCAGGGCGAGCGAGGTCACCGTAGGACAAGGATCCGTTCACCAGGCATTCACCAGTGCACGTCCGCCGCGCACTGGTTGGCGGTAACGATCTTCGGGAGGTCGGATTGAGCGCGACGACAGAGCCAGTGGCCGGACGGCGAGAGGATGCCCGTGCCTAGGCCCGGGCCGGTCCGCCCGTTGGTGGGCGTGAAGATGGATGCCAACCAGATCCAGGAGTACGACCAGCAGGCCGCGCACGAGGGGCTGCTGATGAAGTCCGGCAAGCCGAACCGGTCGGAGCTGATCCGCATCAAGCTGGCCTTCGCCGACGAGCACATGCCGAACGGCTGGCGCCCCTGATCCGTGCCGGCACCGGCATCTCGTCGGCGCCGGAACCCGGCAGGTCAGGCAGGGACCGGCGACAGTTCCCAGGGTCCGTCCCCGTCCAACTCGAGCTGCCGGGAGTGGTGCCGGTCGACGGTGCTGCGGTGGCTCACGCTCACCAGCATGCACTCCGGGACCTCCGTGCGGATCAGGTCGTACAGGGCGTACTCGAGTCCCTCGTCGACCGCCGAGGTCGCCTCGTCGAGGAACGCGAGCTTCGGCCGGATCAGCACGATCCGGGCGAACGCGATCCGCTGCTGCTCGCCGGGCGAGAGGATCTTCACCCAGTCCGCCTGCTCGTCGAGGCGGTCTACGAGGTTGCCCAACTGCACCTTTCGCAGCGTCTCGCGGATCACCTCGTCGTCGAGGAGGTCGGGGGTGCCCGGGTAGGCGACCGCGGTGCGCAGGTCCCCGAGCGGGAGGTACGGCATCTGTGAGAGGAACAGGGTGTCGTCGCCGAGCGGACGACGGATCACACCCTCGGTGTACGGCCACATCGCCGCCAGGCTCCGGAGCAGCGTCGTCTTGCCGCTGCCCGAGCGCCCCTTCACGACCAGGGTGTCGCCGGGTGCCATCGCCAGGTTCAGGTCGGCGATCAGCGACTGCCCGTCCGGCCGGCGCACCTGGACACCGCTCAGTTCCAGGGCGCTCGCGAGTTCCGCGGTCTCGATTGTCGGCAGCTCGCGCGAGTGCCGGTCCGCGTCGAGCAGTCCGCTGAGCCGGATCAGGCTCGCCCGGTACCCGGCGAAGACGTCGTAGGACTCGCGGAAGAAAGACAGCGAGTCGTGCACCTGACTGAAGGCCGTGGACGACTGGGTCATGTCGCCGAGGGTGATGGTGCCCGCGAAGAACCGCGGCGCCTGGATGACGAATGCGAACACCACCGAGATCTGGTTGACGACGAGGTTCCAGCCGCTGAACTTCAGCGTCCGGAACACGATCCGCCAGAAGTTGGCGATCACCGCGGCGAACCGGGTCAGCAGGCCGTGGCGTTCGACGCCCTCGCCCCGGTAGAACGCCACGTTCTCGGCGCCGTCGCGCACCCGGACCAGTGCGTACCGGAAGTTGGCGGTCAGCTGCTCGTTCCAGAAGTTGAGCCGGATCAGCGGCCGTCCGATCCAGAACGCCACGATGGTGGAGACGAGGACGTACGCGAACACCAGGAACACCATCGCGCGGGGGATCTCGTTGCCCCACACCGTCATCGGGCCTGACAGGTCCCACAGGATCCTGGTGAAGGACACCAGGCTCACGAGCGCACCGACCGCACCCATCGACAGCGTGCGCGAGGTCTGCACGAAGTTGGTGATGTCGGTCTCGATGCGCTGGTCCGGGTTGTCGATGCCCGCGTCGACGAACCGGCCGCGGTAGAAGGCCCGCCCGTCCAGCCAGTCGGTGGTCACGTGCTCGGTCATCCACAGCCGCCACCGGATGTCGAAGGCCTGACCGACGTAGTAGTCGACCAGGCTGCGCACCACGTGGATCGTCGCGAGGATCCCGAACACCAGCAGGCTGTGCCAGAACGCGGCCTTCGCCAGATCCAGCGCGTCCGTGTCGCCCTGGGCGTAGGCCTGGGCGGCCATCTGCAGGGCCGTGTACATCTCGTTGCCCTGGTAGGAGAACAGGACCGTCATCCGGACCGCGAAGACGGTCAGGAAGAGCACCGCCGACAGCAGCGCGTACACCCGCCAGCTGCCGCGGCCGGTGTAGTAGCCGCCGCTGATCCGCCAGAACTGCCGGCCCCACCGGGTCAGCCGCGCCAGCAGCCACGCGACGATCAACAGGCACACCGCCGTGATCGCGAAGGCCTCCAGCGTCCAGATCAGGCTGTGAAGCGCCTCGTTGTTCCAGTCGAGGCCGGACGATGCGGACATGCGACTCCCCGATCAGCCGGGACGAGCGAGCGTGGCATTCCTTCGAAATGTAGACCCGTCGCGGTCTTCGCGTGTCAGGTCTTCGTCAATCCCTGCCGGGCGGCAACTCCGCCGGCCACCGCGGCAATACCCACCGTCACCAGCGCACCGAGGATCAGAGCCGGCGCCTCCCCCGGTGCGAGCACGCCCAGTTGCGTGCCGACGGTGGCCGCGGCCACCGGGATACCGAGCTGCGACGCCGCCAGCGCCCCGAGCGCCAGCGGCTGGCCCAGCAGGCGGAGTACGGAATGCACGGCCACGGCACCGAACCCGAGCAGCAGACCCAGTAGGACGAAGGACGGGTTGTCGACGAGCTCGCGCAGGTTCAGTGATGCGCCCAGCCACACGAAGAACAGCGGACCGAAGAAACCCTCGGTGATCCCGAACAGCTGGCGGGCCAGCCGTCGCGGCTCCCCGGCCGCCGCGACGGCCAGGCCGAGCGCAAACCCGGCGAGCATGACCGACACGTGCGACCACACGGCCAGCGCGGCCAGACCGAACAGGATGCCCAGGTTCACCCGCAGCTCCAAGGCGAGCCTGCGGTCCTCCGACAGGCGGTGCAGCCGGACCCCGAGCCCGCGCCGGTCCAACTCCCGGTACAGCAGGTAGACCAGTCCGGCGCACGCGGAGACCGCGACCACACCCAGCGCCGCGCGGAGCGCGTAGTCCGGGGCGATCACCAGCGGCAACGCCACGATGCAGGCGGTGTCGGCCACCGCGACCTGCGCCAGCATCCGCAGCACCGACGGCCCACCCAGCCCCAGGGAGTCGACGATCGGCAGCACCAGTGCCGCCGACGAGGACGCGATCAGCACCGCGTACAGCCCGGCCTGACCGGTCCCGAACAGGGCCGCGACGGCGATTCCGGCGGGCACCGCGAGGATCCCGACCAGCAGCGCCTGACCGGTGCCGCGCAGCAACGCCGGCCGAAGGGTCGCGTCGCGCATCGGCACGTGAGTGCCCGCGACGAACATCACCAGTGCGAAGCCGATGTCCGCCAGCATCGTGAACGTCGGCTCCGAGGCGTCGAGGATGCCCAGCACGCTGCCGCCGACCACGATCCCGGCCAGCAGTTCGCCCAGCACCACCGGCACGTGCCAGCGCTGCCGCGCGGCCAGTGCCGGCCCGAGCAGAGCCACGAGGGAGACGAGGGCGAGCGCGGCGAAGCTCACGGAAGACCGGCACCCCCTCCCGCGGCGGCTGCCGGCGGTACCTGCCGCTCCGAGGTACCTACCCCTTCTTGGGGAAGTGCCGGATCAGCCCCTCCTGCACGACGGTCGCGACGAGTTCGCCCTCCCGCGAGAAGAACCGGCCGGTGGCCATGCCGCGGGAGCCCGCGGCGACCGGCGACTCCGTCGCGTAGAGCGTCCAGTCGTCGAACCGGAACGGCCGGTGGAACCACATCGAGTGGTTCACCGTCGCGGCGACGATCCGGTCCAGGCCCCAGGACAGGCCGTGGGTGGTGATGATCGAGTCCAGCACCGTGGTGTCGGAGGCGTACCCCATGACGGCGACGTGCAGAAGCGGGTCGTCGGGCAGCGAGCCGTCCGCCTTCATCCAGACCCGGTTGTGGTTGAGCTTGTCCCCCGTGCCCTTCATGATCCAGGCCGGGTCGTTCGCGTAACGCATGTCGACCGGCTTGAGCGCCTTGACGAACATCTCCAGCCGGTCCTCGAAGCCGACGAGGTGCTCACCCAACGGCGGCAACGACTCCGGGTACGGCACCTCCGGCACCGCGACGGCATGCTCGAGCCCGCGCCCCGAGTCCTGGAAGGCGGCGAGCATGACGCACAGTTCCTTGCCGTCCTGGTACGCCGTCACCTGCCGGTTCGCGAAGGCCCGGCCGTCCCGGTGCCGCTGCACCCGGTACACGATCGGTTCCTTGACGTCGCCGCCACGGATGAAGTGCGTGTTGAGCGCGTGCAGTGGACGCCCCGGACCGACGGTGCGGCCCGCGGCGATGATCGACTGCGCGATCAACTGGCCGCCGAAGGTGCGGCTGCCCAGTTGGGCCTGCGCGGGATGCCGGCCCAGGAACTCGTCCTCGCCGATTTCCTCGAGGTCGAGCAGGTCGAGCAGAACGTCGAGATCCGTCGACCGGTCGAGTTGTGTTCCGGCCCCCGCGTCAGTCACCTAGTGGTCCTCTTCGCCAATCCGATGCACGTGAATCAAGTTGGTCGAGCCTACGGTTCCGGGGGGCGATCCGGCGACGATAACGACGAGATCGCCCTTGTTGTACCGGCCCAGCGAGAGCAACGCGGTGTCGACCTGGCCGATCATCGCGTCGGTCGTGGACATCCCGGGCACCAGGAACGTCTCCGTCCCCCACGTCAGCGACAGCTGGCTGCGCACCTCGGGCAGCGGCGTGAAGGCCAGCAGCGGCAGCGGCGTGTGCAGCCGGGCCAGGCGGCGGACGGTGTCACCGGACTGGGTGAAGGCCACCAGTGCCTTGGCGTCCAGTCGCTCGCCGATGTCGCGGGCCGCGTAGGAGATCACGCCACGCTTGGTCCGCGGCGTGTGGGTCAGCGGTGGAACGCGGGTGGACTCGGACTCGACGGCCTCGACGATCCGGGCCATCGTCTGCACGGTCTCCATGACGAACTTGCCCACCGAGGTCTCGCCGGAGAGCATCACCGCGTCGGCGCCGTCGAGGACGGCGTTGGCGACGTCCGAGGCCTCGGCCCGGGTCGGACGCGAGTTCTCGATCATCGACTCGAGCATCTGCGTTGCCACGATGACGGGGCGGGCATTCTCGCGGGCGATCTGGATGGCGCGCTTCTGTACCAGCGGCACCTGCTCGAGCGGCAGCTCCACACCGAGGTCGCCGCGGGCCACCATCACCGCGTCGAAGGCCAGCACGACGGCCTCCAGGTTCTCGATGGCCTCCGGCTTCTCCAGCTTCGCGATGACCGGGACGCGGCGGCCCACGCGGTCCATCACGGCATGCACCAGTTCGACGTCCGCCGGCGAGCGGACGAAGGACAGCGCGATGAAGTCGACGCCGAGGCGGAGCGCGAACTCGAGGTCCTCGATGTCCTTCTCCGACAMCGCCGGCACCGTGACGTTCATGCCGGGCAGCGAGACGCCCTTGTTGTTGCTGACCGGGCCGCCCTCGGTGACCACGCAGACGACGTCGTTGCCCTCGACGGCCTTTACGGTGAGCCCGACCTTGCCGTCGTCGACCAGAAGGCGGTCGCCCGGCTTCGCGTCGTTGGCGAGCTGCTTGTACGTGGTGGAGACGCGATCGTGGATGCCCTCGACGTCGTCGACGGTGATGCGCACCTCCTCGCCGTTCTCCCAGACGGTGCGGCCGTCGACGAAGCGTCCGAGGCGGATCTTCGGTCCCTGCAGGTCGGCGAGGATGCCGACCGCCTTGCCGGTGGCCTCGGAGGCGGCGCGCACCCGCAGGTAGTTGTCCTCGTGGTCGGAGTGCTCGCCGTGGCTGAAGTTAAGTCGGGCGACGTCCATGCCGCTCTCGACGAGTTCTCGGATACGGTCACCGGTCGCAGTAGCGGGTCCCAGCGTGCACACAATCTTGGTTCGTCGAGTCACGACTGTGAGCCTAGTCGCTGCGGACCGGCAACTCTATTCACCACCATTCGGCCGACCATTGGTCCAAATCATTTAACTGATAATTCACGGAATTGTCGCGGTGAATTTGCCTTCAATATCCCGAGCCCTCGGACCGGCCTACAACACCGCGAGCGGCAGCGTGGTCGGGTGCACGGGCGCGGGCAGGTCCGAGTGCCCGGTCAGGTAGGCGTCGACGCTGCGGGCAGCCGAGCGGCCCTCCGCGATCGCCCACACCACCAGCGAGGCCCCACGGTGCGCGTCGCCGCACACGAACACGCCGGGCGCGGTGGTCTGCCAGTCCGGTCCGCAGGACAAAGCACCGCGGCTGTTGGGGCGCAGCCCGAAGTCGTCGAGCAGCGGCCCGTGCTCGACGCCCTCGAAACCGATTGCGAGAAGTGCTAGATCGCAAGGCAATTCGACCTGCGCTCCGACCGGAGTGACTCGACGTCGGCCGTCCTCGTCGACGCTGACCCGGACCTCGGCCACCACCACCGAACGCACCCGGGCGTCGGCGTTGCCGCCGAATCGCTGCACCGCCACCTCGAACCGGCGCACCCCGCCCTCGGCGTGCGCCGGCGAGGTACGCAGCACCATCGGCCACGACGGCCAGGGCGAACGCTCCTCGTCGCGCTCCGCCGGCAACTCCGGGTGGTAGTCCAACTGGGTGACCGAGGCGGCGCCCTGCCGGTGCGCGGTACCGAGGCAGTCGGCCCCGGTGTCGCCGCCACCGATGATCACCACATGTTTGCCGCTCGCCGACACCGCCGTCGGCCCGTCGCCCTCACACTCCCTGTTCGAGCGCACCAGGTAATCCATCGCCAGGTGGATCCCGCCCAGCTCGCGTCCCGGGACGCGGCTGTCGTCGCGAGCCCGCAGCGCACCCACCGCAATCACCACCGCATCGAACCCGGCGCTCAGCTGCGCCACCGTAGGCGCCACGCCCACCTCGCTTTCGGTCCGGAAGCGGGTTCCCTCGGCACACATCTGCTCCAGGCGACGGCCGAGCACCGACTTCTCCATCTTGAACTCGGGGATCCCGTACCGCAGCAACCCGCCGAGCCGGTCGTCGCGTTCGAACACCGTGACGTCGTGTCCGGCGCGGGTGAGCTGCTGGGCCGCGGCCAGCCCGGCCGGGCCCGAACCGATCACCGCGACGGCCTTGCCGGTGCGGACGACGGCGGGACACGGCGCGACGACACCTGCCTCCCAGGCGGCGTCGGCGATCGCCTTCTCGATCCACTTGATCGTCACGCTGCCGCCGGAGTCACGCTCGTCGATGGAGAGCACGCAGGCGCTCTCGCACGGCGCCGGGCAGACCCGCCCGGTGAACTCCGGGAAGTTGTTGGTGGCGTGCAGGCGGTAGGACGCCGCCGACCACATGTCCCGTTGCACCAGGTCGTTCCACTCCGGGATCAGGTTGCCGAGCGGGCAGCCCGCAGAACCGGAGTGACAGAACGGAACTCCGCAGTCCATGCAGCGGCTCGCCTGCGCGGACACCTCGCGAGCCCGCTCGGCCGGGGGCTGCTCGACGTACACCTCGTGCCAGTCGTGCACCCGCTCCTGAACCGGACGCCGCGGGGCGTCCCGCTTCGGGACCTTCATGAAGCCCTCGGGGTCAACCACGTGCCGCCTCCGCGCTCACACCGACCGGCGGGTGTGGCGCAGGGATCGTTCGAGGTGTCGGGTGGATTGCCGCGGCCCGATCGGGCCGCCCACCGTCGAGAAGAGCCGCCGAGCGTCACACTCGGGTGCGGAAATTCTAGCAGTCGGGCGGCCGGTCAGCCCCGGAGCTTTCGACCCTGTCTGTCCCGGACCGCGCCGGCCAACATGACGATCCCGTCGATCACCGGCCAGACCGCGCCGAGCCCGCACCGTAGGGGTCTACAGGATCCGCGCCGAGGTAGGCGGGCCGGCTGTGGGGCTGTTACTCGAAACCCTGCCCGCCGTCAGGAGGCTGGGTCATCGCCCGAGTCGCCCGCCGGCTTGGCCTCGCCCGGCGCGACCTTCGCGGACTCCGCGCCCGCCGTCGCCGACTCGCCGGCCGGCGCCGTCTTCCCCGCCGATGCGGCCGCGACGGGCTCACGCGGATGCCGCGGCTGCAGGTCCTCGGGTGCCTCGCGGCCCTTCTTGGCCAGCACGAAGTAGGCCACCGCCACGAGGAACACGATCACCGAGGTGAAGACGTTGATCCGGATGCCGGCGATCAGGGTGGCGTGGTCGTCGCGCAGCAACTCGACGCCGAACCGGCCCACGCAGTAGCCCGCCACGTACAGCGCGAACAGCCTGCCGTGTCCGATCCGGAAGCGACGGTCCACCCACACCAGCAGCAGCACGATCAGCAGGTTCCACACCAGCTCGTACAGGAACGTCGGGTGCACCACCTTCTCGACCACGCCGTTCGAGGTCCCGGTCAGCGCGTCGACGCGGCCGCTGGCGTTGACCCGCTGGTAGATCTCCAGACCCCACGGCACGGTGGTCTCGCGGCCGTACAGCTCCTGGTTGAAGTAGTTGCCGATCCGGCCGATCGCCTGGGCGAGCAGGATCGCCGGGGCCAGGGCGTCGCCGAAGGCGGGCGTCGGGATGCCGCGCCGTCGACAGCCGATCCAGGCGCCGACGCCGCCGAGCAGCACGGCGCCCCAGATGCCCAGGCCGCCCTGCCAGATCTTCAGCGCGTCGACCGGGTTCGCACCCTCACCGAAGTACGTGGGCCAGTCCGTCGCCACGTGGTAGAGCCGGCCGCCGACCAGTCCGAAGGGCACCGCCCAGATCGCGATGTCGAGGACCGTGCCCGGCTCACCGCCGCGGGCAATCCAGCGCCGCTCGCCCCAGTACAGGGCGACGACGATCCCCGCGATGATGAACAGCGCGTAGGCGCGCAGCGGAACCGGGCCGAGCTCCCACACTCCCTGCGGCGGACTCGGAATGTAGGCAAGCAG
The DNA here is from genome assembly GCF_056401315.1 of Rhodococcus sp. P4_F5. NCBI lineage: Bacteria > Bacillati > Actinomycetota > Actinomycetes > Mycobacteriales > Nocardiaceae > Rhodococcus > Rhodococcus sp. P4_F5. The sequence goes on from NZ_JBFUJP010000041.1 coordinate 31,028, forward strand.
GTCGGCGGTGGAAGTCACGACGCCACGGTAGCCGAACGGACTCCCGCGGCGAGTTCCTCGGTGATCGCGCGCAGCGCCGCGGGCCCCTCGGCGACGGCCGTGACCAGCGCGGAGCCGACGATGACCGCGTCCGCGTAGGCACCGATCTCGGCGGCCTGCGCCCCGGAACGGACGCCCAGGCCGACACCGACCGGGATCTCGGAGTGCTCGCGCACCCGCGCCACCAGCTCCGGTGCCATGTTGGACACCGCGGCGCGGGCGCCGGTGACGCCCATAGTCGATGTCGCGTAGACGAAGCCGCGGCAGGAGTCGACGGTCATGGCGAGGCGCTCGGTGGTCGACGACGGCGCGACCAGGAAGATCCGGTCCAGGCCGTGCCTGTCCGAGGCCGCGATCCAGTCGGCCGCCTCGTCCGGGATCAGGTCCGGCGTGATGATGCCGAGCCCACCCGCGGCCGCGAGGTCGCGGGCGAAGTTGTCGACGCCGTACTTGAGCACGAGGTTCCAGTACGTCATGACGACGGCCTTGCCGCCGACCTTGGTGATGGCCTCGACGACGGTGAACACGTCACGGACCCGGAAGCCGGCGGTGAGCGCCTCGTCGGCGGCGGCCTGGATGGTCGGGCCGTCCATCACCGGGTCGCTGTACGGGATGCCGACCTCGATCAGGTCGCAGCCCCCCGCGACGAGCGTCTCGACGGCCTCGATCGACCGGGGCAGGTCGGGGTAGCCGGCGGGCAGGTAGCCGACCAGCGCGGCCCGGTTCTCGGCCTTGCACTGAGCGAAGAGGTCTCCGAGCCGGGACTGCTGCGCACTCACTTCGTCTGCCCATCCTTGTTCGAGTCGGTGTCGTCGTCGGGGAAGAGGCCGAACCACTTCGCGGCGGTGTCGACGTCCTTGTCGCCGCGGCCGGAGATGTTGACCAGCACGATCGCGCCCTCCCCCAGTTCCTGGCCGAGCTTCAGCGCGCCCGCGAGCGCGTGCGCCGACTCGATGGCGGGGATGATGCCCTCGCGGCGGCTGAGCAGCGCGAGGGCGTCCATCGCCTCGGTGTCGGTGATCGACCGGTACTCGGCGCGGCCGATGTCCTTGAGGTGCGAGTGCTCCGGGCCGACGCCCGGGTAGTCCAGGCCGGCGGAGATCGAGTGCGACTCGATGGTCTGGCCGTCCTCGTCCTGCAGCAGGTACGAGTAGGCGCCGTGCAGCGCGCCCGGCGTGCCGCCCCCGATGGTCGCGGCGTGCCGGCCGGTTTCGACGCCGTCACCGCCGGCCTCGAAGCCGACGAGCCGCACCGACGGGTCGTCGATGAAGGCGTGGAAGATGCCGATCGCGTTGGAACCGCCGCCGACGCAGGCCGCGACGGCGTCGGGCAGCCGGCCGGTGTGCGCCTGCACCTGGGCCCGCGCCTCCAGGCCGATGATCCGCTGGAAGTCGCGCACCATCACCGGGAACGGGTGCGGGCCCGCGGCGGTGCCGAAGCAGTAGTAGGTGTTGTGCGCGTTGGTGACCCAGTCGCGCAGTGCCTCGTTGATGGCGTCCTTGAGGGTCGCCGAGCCGGTGACGGCGGGGATCACCTCGGCGCCGAGCAGCCGCATGCGCGCGACGTTCAACGCCTGCCGCTTGGTGTCGACCTCGCCCATGTACACGACGCACTCGAGGCCGAGCAGCGCGCAGGCGGTCGCGGTGGCGACGCCGTGCTGGCCCGCGCCGGTCTCGGCGATCACCCGGGTCTTGCCCATCCGCTTGGCGAGCAGCGCCTGGCCGAGGACGTTGTTGATCTTGTGGGAACCGGTGTGGTTCAGGTCTTCCCGCTTGAGCAGCAGTCGCGCGCCGCCCGCGAACTCGCTGAGCCGGGTGGCCTCGTACACCGGCGACGGACGGCCGGTGTAGTCCCGCTGCAGGCGGTCGAGTTCGGCGAGGAAGGCGTCGTCGCCGCGCGCCTTGTCGTACTCGGCCGTGACCTCCTCGATCACCGCCATCAGCGCCTCGGGGACGTAGCGTCCGCCGTAGACGCCGAAATGGCCGCCCTGGTCGGGTTCGTGCGCGCTGCGCTCGGTCACACCCGCGCTCATGCGGGGAAGGCCGCGGCCCTTGGCGGAAAGTACGGGATCGTCTGCAGTCACCCGTCCAGTCTGCCCCAACGGTGACCTCGGACTCATTCCGGGTCCGGGGTCACCGGGGTCGGGTCAGCGAGCCGGCTTGGGGCAGGACGGGTGCGCCCCCGCGGCGACCATTTCCTTGACGGCGGCGCGCGGATCCCCACTGGTCACCAGGCCCTCACCGACGAGCACCGCGTCTGCGCCCGCACCCGCGTAGGCCAACAGGTCACCGGTCCCGCGCACGCCGGACTCGGCGATCTTGACGACGTGGCTCGGCAGGCCGGGGCCGATCCGGGCGAAGGTGTCCCGGTCGACCTCGAGAGTCTTGAGGTTGCGCGCGTTGATGCCGATCACGGTGGCGCCGGCCTCGAGGGCCCGGTCCGCCTCCTGCTCGGTGTGCACCTCGACCAGCGCCGTCATCCCGAGGGACTCGGTGCGGTCCAGCAGCGAGGCCAGCACCTGCTGCTCGAGCGCCGCGACGATCAGCAGCACCACGTCGGCGCCGTGCGCCCGGGCCTCGTGGATCTGGTACGGCCCGACGATGAAATCCTTGCGCAGCACCGGGATGCTGACGGCCCTGCGGACCGCGTCCAGGTCGGCGAGCGAGCCCTTGAAGCGACGCTCCTCGGTCAGCACGCTGATCACCCGCGCGCCGCCCTGCTCGTAGGCGAGTGCGAGTTCGGCGGGGTCCGGGATGCCGGACAGCTCACCCTTCGACGGGCTCGCGCGCTTGACCTCGGCGATCACGGCGATACCGGGCGCCCGGAGGGCGGCGGCCGCGTCGAGCGCGGCGGGGGCGGTGGCTGCCGCGGCCTTGACCGCAGCAAAGTCGAGCACGGCTTCGCGGGCAGCTACGTCGGCACGCACCCCGTCGAGAATCGATTCGAGAACAGTCATATTTGTCCCGAGTCCTTTCTGGGCAGACCGACGATGTGAGGTAAATCATCGGATTGGGCAAGCGTAGTTGGCCCCGATGCCTTGACTAACGGCGGGTCTCTGTGGGCGGCGGACCGTCGTTGTCCGGGCCGTGGTTTGGCTCCGCCGGGCCGGTGCCGGACGCCGGTCCTGCAGGGGGTTCGTCCTCGGTCGGGTCCTCCCCCGCGTCGAGCGCATCCCAGATCACCCGCTGGCTCGGTGGCTGCGAGGACGCGCCCCGGCGGGTCGCCTCCTCCCGCCGCGCAGCGGGTGCGGCGTAGCGCGAGGACAGGCCCGCACTGCGGCCGGCCTTGCGAATCAGGGCTATCGCCGCGGCCAGAGCGACCACGCCGCCGAACACGGCCAGCAGGGCCGGCGCCGGGTAGGTCGTCGCGCCGGTGACCTCCGCCCGGCCGGGCAGCTCGGCCAGCCGGCCGGCCTTCTCCTCGTCGGCACCACCGACAAGGAGGGACACCGCGGGCACGACGGCCGCTACCGCGACCAGGGCCACCAGCAGCCCCACCACCCGCAGCGCCCAACCGCGCACCGCGAACGACGCGGCGATCGCGGCGATCAGGGTCAACGCCAGCGGCGTGGTGGCCGCCGCCCAGACGCCACCGCCCAGCGCGGTGCTGCGGGCCTCGCCGAGTCCGTCCTGCGAGTCGACCTGGACCCAGGTCATCCGCGAGGACGCCCACAGGCACAGTGCGGCCACGGCCAGCAGCAGCACCGGCAGCGCCGCCGTCGCGCCGGACCCGCGCCGGGCCGGTTCGGTGGCCGCCGCGTCAGTCATCGCGCTCACCGTCGAGTGCGGCGAGGGTTCCCGCCGCGGCGATCGCGCTGAGCACGGCCATCGCCTTGTTCCGCGCCTCGGTGTCCTCGTAGACCGGGTCGGAGTCCGCCACGATCCCCGCGCCGGCCTGCACGTACGCGGTGCCGTCCTTGACCAGGGCGGAGCGGATCGCGATGGCGGTGTCGGCGTCGCCGGCGAAGTCGAGGTAGCCGACGATGCCGCCGTATATGCCGCGCCGGGTCGGTTCGAGTTCGTCGATCAGCTCCATCGCCCGGACCTTCGGGGCGCCCGAGAGGGTGCCGGCCGGGAAGCAGGCGGTGACCGCGTCGAGCGCGTGCTTGCCCTCGGCGAGCCGGCCGGTGACCGTGGAGACCAGGTGCATGACGTGGCTGTAGCGCTCGACGTGCCGGTAGTCGTGCACCTTGACGGTGCCCGGCTCGCAGACCCGGCCGAGGTCGTTGCGCCCGAGGTCCACCAGCATCAGGTGCTCGGAGTTCTCCTTCTCGTCGGCCAGCAGGTCCTTCTCGAGCAGCAGGTCGTCCTCCTCGGACTCGCCGCGCCAGCGGGTCCCCGCGATCGGGTGCGTGGTCGCGACGCCCTCCTTGACGGTGACCAGCGACTCCGGGCTGGATCCGACGATGGTGAACGCGGTGCCGCCGTCGCCGTCCGGGACGTTGACCAGGTACATGTACGGGCTCGGGTTGGAGGCACGGAGCATCCGGTAGATGTCGAACGGGTGCGCGTCGGTGTCCATCTCGAAACGCTGCGAGAGCACCACCTGGAACGCCTCGCCCGCCTCGATCTCGCCGATCAGCCGTCGCACGTCCGCGCCGAAACTCTCGGTGGTGCGCTGGCGGCGGTAGTCCGGGGCCGGCTTGCTGAAGGTGGAGACGGTGGACGGCGCCGGCGCGCTGAGCGCCCGGGTCATCTCGTCGAGCCGGGCGACGGCGTCGTCGTAGGCCTCGTCGACGCGGTCGTCCGTGCCGTCCCAGTTGACCGCGTTGGCGATCAGGATGATGGCGCCCTCGTGGTGGTCGACGGCGGCCAGGTCGGTGGCCAGCAGCATCACCATCTCGGGGACCTGCAGGTCGTCGACGGCGTGGCTGGGCAGCCGCTCGATCCGGCGGATGATGTCGTATCCCATGAACCCGACCATGCCGCCGGTCAGCGGCGGCAGGCCCGGAAGTCGTTCACTGCGAAGCAGTTCCAAGGTCTGGCCGAGCGCGACGATCGGATCGCCGCCCGAGGGGGCGCCGGCCGGGACGTTGCCCTGCCAGCCGGCCTCGCCGTCGACCACGGTCAGCGCGGCGGGGCTCCCCGCGCCGATGAACGACCATCGGGACCAGGATCGGCCGTTCTCGGCGGACTCGAACAGGAAGGTGCCGGGCCGGTCCGCGGCCAGCTTGCGGTACGCCGAGAGGGGTGTCTCGGAGTCCGCCAGCACCTTTCGGGTGACCGGCACCACCCGGTGCTCGGCCGCGAGGGCGCGGAACTGATCCCTGGTGGTGGTGGAATCGTCCGCGCCGACGACGGCGGCTGCGGAGGGGACGGTGGTTGGCTCGCCGGGCATGGCACCCATCATCCCAGGAGCGGAGCCTGCGGAGCGACTCAGGTGCACAGGAGCGGAGCCTGCGGAGCGACTCAGGTGCACAGGAGCGGAGCCTGCGGCCACGTGCAGGCCCGCCGCTACAGGGTGGCGCGGTCCATCGGCCGGGGCAACGGCTCCAGCGCTCCGGCCTCCCGCATCCGCAGGTACACCCGCACCACGTCGTCGACGGCCCCCTCGACCTCGACCAGCGCGCCGCCCCCGAACGGCCGGACGTTCGCGCCCAGACCGTCGGGCAGGCGGACCGCGCGGCGCGGGGACAGGTAGGCATGACGGCCGATGCAGGGATCGCCGACGGCGAAGCCGGTGTCGTCTTCGAGGGCGTCGAGGATGTCGTCGTCGGTGACGTCGCCGAAGTCCGGTTCCCACACCTGGGCGAGCATCGCGAGGAGTTGGGCCTCGGGGATCGCGGCATTGTCGGGCGCGGCGATCGTCATCACGAGCGACTGCAGGAGGTACTCGGGGGCACCGCCGGCGAGGCCACTGATCTCGATGTCCCAGCCGGGTTCACCCGTCGTGGTGATCCGAAGCGCGATGCCGATGACGTCCGACCAGTCGGCGTCCGCCCGGGCCGCGACCAGGGCGTCCCGCAGCGAGTTCCGGTCACGGGGAAGGTCGGCCGGACCCGTGGGACGGATCTGCTGCCATGACCTGTCGCGACCTGGTTCCGGCGCCGGGAGCAGCGCGTCGCACCGGTCCAGGGTGGTGCGCCAGCGTTCGGCGACCGACTCGACGGATTCGGGCCGTGGCCCCCAGAACACCCGCACGATCCGCCGCATCCGCTCCCCCACCCGGCTCTCCGCCCGAGAACCCCTGCCGCACAGTATTGGACGCCACGGACGCACGCGTAGCCTCGGCAGTATGCAGACCGGACAGCAGGTACCCGACTTCGCCCTCCCCGACCAGGACGGGACGGTTCGCACGCTCGGCGAACTGGTCGCCGACGGTCCACTGGTGCTGTTCTTCTACCCGGCCGCGAACACCCCGGGGTGCACCGCCGAGGCCTGCCACTTCCGCGACCTGGCCGCCGAGTTCACCGCGGTCGGGGCATCGAGGGCCGGCATCAGCACCGACGCGGTGGCGAAGCAGGCGTCGTTCGCCGCCGCGCAGTCCTTCGACTACCCGCTGCTGTCCGACGAGTCCGGCAAGGTCGCCGAGCAGTTCGGGGTGCGGCGCGGCCTGCTCGCGAAGCTGTCGCCGGTCAAGCGCACCACCTTCGTCATCGACACCGACCGCACGGTACTGAAGGTGATCGCCAGCGAGGTGCGCATGAACACCCACGCCGACCAGGCGCTGGAGTTCCTCCGCGCACGCTGACCTGCGCCTACGCCACCTGCAGCGACCGCTTCGCCAGCCCCATCCAGAAGCCGTCGATCACCTGCGCCGGCACCTGTTCGGGGTTGCTCGACGCCCCGAGGGTGACGAACAGCGGCGCGAAGTGCTCGATGGTCGGGTGCGCGTACGGCATGCCGGGCGCCTTCGCCCGGAAGTCGATGAGTGCGTCGACGTCTGCGGCGGCGAGCCGTTCGCTCGCCCACGCGTCGAACTCCGAGGACCAGCCCGGCGCCTGCGCGTTCGGCGTCCAGTCCCGCAGGAACGGCAGTCCGTGGGTGGTGAAGCCCGAGCCGACGATCAGCACGCCCTGCTCGCGCAGCGGCCGCAGTCGCTCGCCGAGGTGCAGCAACCGCTGCGGGTCGAGGGTGGGCAGGGAGATCTGCAGGACCGGGATGTCGGCGTCGGGGTACATCACGGTCAGCGGGACGTAGGCGCCGTGGTCGAGCCCGCGGCTCGGCTGGTGGGTGACCGGTTCGTTGTCGGGCATCAGCGCGGCAACCTGACGGGCCAGGTCCGGCGCACCCGGCGACCGGTAGGTGACCCGGTAGTACTTCGGGTCGAAGCCACCGAAGTCGTAGGTGAGCGGCGTCCCGGTGACGGTGGAGCCGATGGTGAGCGGCGCCGACTCCCAGTGCGCAGACACCACGAGGACGGCCGTCGGGCGGGGCAGGTCCCGCGCCCAGCCGCCGAGCTGCGAGACCCACAGCGCGTCGTCGACGAGCGGGGGTGCACCATGACTGAGGTACAGCGCCGGCATTGCCTGGTCCGTCATTGCGACTCCTTAGATTGAAGCTTCAACTAGCCTAAGGGTCAACGTCGGCGGGCGCCAGTTGTTCCCACCGGCCGGCACCACCGGACCTGCGCCGTACGCGAGTTCGGCACGGGACATGGTTCGAGACGACACAGGATTCGAGATGACGCGGGGTTCGGACATGACGCAGTGGTTGAGCAGCGAGCAGCAGGCCGCGTGGCGCGAGCTGGTGACCGTGATGACGCGGATGCCCGCGGCACTGGACACCCAGCTGCAGCGCGACTCCGGGCTCACGCATTTCGAGTACTTCGTGCTGTCCGCACTCTCGGAGGCGCCCGAGCGCCGGCTCCAGCTCAGCGTCCTGGCCGCGCGGGCGAACGCGTCGCTCTCGCGGCTCTCGCACGTGGTGACCAAGCTGGAGAAGGCCGGCTGGGTGCGGCGCGAGAGCATCGTCGGCGCCCGCGGGTCGCTGGCCGTGCTCACCGACGCCGGGCACGACAAGGTGGTCGAGGCGGCGCCGGGCCACGTGGCGACCGTGCGGGCGCTGCTCTTCGACGGACTCGACGACGCTCAGGTACGCGAGTTGCTCGCACTGGGCACCGCGATGGTCACCCAACTCGACAAGGGCATCGCCGGCGGCGCCGGCAAGGCCTGAGTCAGCCGAGCGGCACGCCGCCGACGCCCCAGTTCTCCCGCGGCACGTCGGTCAGCGTGACCCACACCTGGGCCGGGTTCTTCCCTGCGGCCTCGGCGTATGCCCTGGTGACCGCTTCAATCACCGCACGCTTCTGCTCGGCAGTGAGGCCCGGCGTCTGACTTATCTGAATCAACGGCACAAGACGAACTGTGCCACAGTCCTATTCGACGCTTCACAGCGTGGGGCTACGTTCGATTTCGCGAAGGCAATGTCGACCACCCGCTCAGCGCTTCGATCTCGCTGCGCAAACGGTGGTTCTCGAGCGCCAGGCGCTGCACACTGGTCGCGGCAACCTCAATGTCGCTCCGGAGCCCGCGTTCTCACGTCGGAGGCGGTCGATGTCACCGCGCAAGCCGGTCGGCCTGGTTCCGTCGCTGCGACCGTCAGGTTCATGATGGTTGACCGACTTGATCTCCTCGACCACGCCAGCGAAGTGGCGACGGAATGTGTTGTCGGACAAGCCAAAATGCCGTGCGACTGCCAGGACAGTCGTCCGCCGATTCTCTTCGCCGCAGCTCAGTTCAGCGACCACAGCTCGAACATCGTCGATATCCGGAAATTGAGTTCTCGCATTCTTGACTTCTCCATCGCGTAGCGACCAAGAAACCCTTCGATCTGTTCGACTCGACGCGCAACAGCGACGCCCGTGACCGGCACAAACACGGCGGACAATCGCCAGCTTCGCCCGTGACTGTCCTCCACAAGTCTCCGCTGGTGCGTCCATTCTCGATCTCCTCCGTCTGATCTGATGCCCATCCCCACGGATCAAGGAGTCATCATGACCAACCCCAACGAGTTCAAGTCCCCGGCGACGGATCGAACGGACGCAACACCCCAGGCTGCGGCGCCGACGTGTTGCAGCACCGAACGACAGGCCACCTGCTGCGACCACAGTGAGAAGTCGACGTGCTGTGGTCCGGCGGCGACCGTCGGCGGCGGATGCGGCTGCCAGTAACCCTCAGGGCAAGACGCGGCGCGGCGCGCGCGGACGGGGTCCGGTCCTGGCTGATCTGACAGCAGGCGTGCAATTGGGCCTGGAGCGCGGCGCGGCCGCGTTGGACTCGGGATTTCATCCCGGACACCGAGATTCCCGCCTCACCGGCGGCCGCGGCGTGGGTTCGGGCGTCGAGGTCGACCATCTTCACCGCAGCGGCCTGCTCGGCGGGCAGCCCCGAGAGCATCGGCACCAGGCAGGAGGCGAGTTCTTTCTCCGCCGCCGCCTCGTCGGCGTCCGACTCGCCGTCGGGAGGATTGTCGGGGACCGCGTCGACAGTCAGCTCGCGGCGACGCGCCGCCGACCGGTAGTAGTCGGTGATCGCGTTGCGGGTGATCGCATACATCCAGCCCAGAAGGCGGTCCTGCTCGCGCAGGTTGTCGAGGCTCTTGGCCATCCGCAGGAACACGATCGACAGAATGTCTTCGGCGTCCTCGGGACGCGAGACCCGGCGGGCGATGAAGGCCCGCAAGTCGCTCGAGAAGCGGCGCCAGAGCTGGTCGAGATCAGCCGACTCCGGTTGGGGTGTCGTCGTGGTGCCCGTGTCCTCGCTCATGACTCTGGTTCCTCTCCGTCTCCAGCATCCCCGCCTCGCGGCGCGGTCGCGACCCCTGAATTCAGGGTCCCCGCAGAGGTACCGACGACGGTGACCGCGATCGAACGCACTCTGCGTCCGAATTCGGGGTGCCTCGTCTGTATGGGTGTCGATGTCGAATCCGGATTCTCCGGTTCGACGTATTCGAAGAAGCGCAGCGAGGAGGTGAGAGCGATGCTGACTACACATCTGTTGTCGGATCTGACCAGCGACGAGGTCGATCTGGTCGTGGCGGAGGAACTGCATCTGCTCGACGCCGTCGCATGAGCGCCGCCGACGCCCGCACCGGGCGTATCCGCTGACCGCAGCACACCAGGCGTGGCCCCTGCCCTCCAGAGGGACAGGGGCCATTGGGGTGCCCGGGTCCGGACGCACAGCCAACACGCAAGACCCGCCCTGGCCCCCTCACGGGAGGGGCAGGGCGGGCGCGTCGTTCAGCGGGCGCGTGCCGGCCGAACCAGTCGGGCGAGAACAGGGACCGCGATGACCACGGCCCACAACCCGATCGCGGCGACCAGGGCCGCGACGGTGTCCCCGGCGGTGGCGGTGCCGAGCACGTGTCCGCGCAGGGCGTCGGTGGCGTGCGCGACCGGATTCACCGTCGCCATGGCCTGCATCCAGCCGGGCATGGTCTCGAGCGGCGCGAACGCACTCGAGATGAACATCAGCGGCATCATCACCATCATCCCGGCGAACTGGACCACGTCCGGGCGGCGCAGCCGGTCCCCGATCAACCCGAACAGGGCGCTCATCGCCGCGGCCAGCACCACCAGCACCACGACCGCGGCGACAGCATCCAATGCGGTTCCGTAGAACTCGAAACCCAATGCCACGGCAGCGATTCCGAGCAGCGCGGCCCGGGCGAGGGTGAAGACGGCCTCGTTGACGGTGCGGGCCACCCCCGGCAGCGCCGCCCGCATGGGCAGGGCCGCGAAGCGGTCGTGCAGGCCGTTGGTGTGATCGATCGCGGCGGAGACTCCGGCGTTGGTGCCGGCCATCACGGTGGAGACGGCGAGCATTGCCGGGGTGAGGAAGACGATGTAGCTGACCCCGGCCGGGAAGCCCGGTCCCGCGGCGACGCTGCGGAACACCTGGCTGAACAGCACCAGCATTGCCATCGGCATGGTCAGCGAGAACATCAGCAACTGCGGGACGCGGGCGCTGGTGCGCAGGTTCCGGACGGTGAGGGCGGCGAGCTGGTCCCCGATCCGGGGGCGCTCGATCGAAGGCGTGGTGGTGGTCATCGGTGTGCTCCGGGGGTGTGGGCGAGGTGGGTGAAGACGTCGTCGAGGCTTGGGGAGGTCACGTCGAGGTCAGTGATCTCGATGCCGCCGCGGTGAAGGTCGGCGACCAGCGCGATCGCGGCGGTGGCATCGTCGACGGTGACCGACACCCGAGCCCGGTCGCCGTCGACCCGGTTGGTATCCGGGATGAACGGCAGATCTGCGCGCTGGCCGGCGGGGATCGTGGCGCTGAGGACCTTGCCGCCGACAATCCGTTTCAACTCCGTGGGGGTGCCGCGGGCGGCGACCCTGCCCCGACTCAGAACCACAATGTGGTCGGCGAGCCGGTCGGCTTCCTCGAGGTACTGGGTGGTGAGCACGACCGTGGTGCCCGCGACTGTCAGCTCGTCCACGACATCCCACAGTCCGGCGCGGGCGAGGGGGTCCAGGCCCGTGGTCGGCTCGTCCAGGAACAGCACTGACGGGGACCCGACGAGGCTGGCGGCAAGATCGATCCGGCGGCGAGAGCCCCCGGAGAGTTCCCCGACCCGCCGGGTCGCGTATTCGTGCAACCCGAGCCGGTTGATCAGCGCGTCGGCCTGGGCGCGGGCGGTGCGCCGCAGCCCGGTCAGGCGGCCGATCAGCTCCAGGTTCTCCCGGGCGGTGAGGAATTCGTCGAGTCCGGCGTATTGGCCGGTCACCCCGATCCGGCGGCGCACCGCGGTGGCGTCACCGACCACGTCGAGGCCCTCGATCTGTACGCGGCCGATGGTGGGCCGCACCAGGGTGGTCAACGTACGGATCAGGGTCGTCTTGCCGGCACCGTTGTGGCCGAGCACCCCGAGTGTCGTCCCGATGGCAGCTTCCAGGTCGACGCCGTCGAGGGCCCATGTTTTGCCGTAGGCGACGTGCAGATCCTCGACCACGACGGCCGGGGCGCTCATCGCGCACCCCCACGGCGGTCTCCGGCGGGGCGGGCGGACAGGTGGGTGGTCATCGGAGGTTCCTCTCGGAAGGTGTGCTCCCACCCGGTGGTGGATAGGAGTCCGCTTCCTCAGACGAACCAGCCGCGAATTGGACGCACCCGTCGCCGAATCAGGTGGATCGAACGCGGGTTCCGGTGGTCAGGGTGCGGGTTCGATGGTTCGACGGGGCATGCCGGCGGCGGCGAACACTGCGGCGAGGAGGGCGATCGCGCCGAGGACGAGGTAGGTGCGGGCGTAGCTTCCAGTCCAGTTCGACAGTGCGGTGCCGGCCCACGGTGCCAGGGCCATGACGATGACGATGGGTGCGGACATGAGCCCGTTGAGCCTCCCGTAGTGGGTTGCGCCCCAGCGGTCGGTGATCGCGGTGGCCTGGACGAGGGTGAAGATGCCGCGGACCAGGCCGGCGCCGACCGCGACGGCGATGAGGGCGGTCAGCCCGTCGACGACACCGAGTAGTGCGGTGGTCGCTGCGGTTGCGGCGATGATCCCGACGGCTCGGCCGCGGGGGCCGGTGTGTGCGGCGATCGGCAGGTAGCCGATGCGTCCGAGGACCTGTCCGGCTCCGCCGAGGCCGAGGGTCAGTGCGGCGAGGCCGGGGCTGAAGCCTTGTTCGATGAGCAGGGGAACGAGGTTGAACACGGCGGCGAACGCTGCGAATGCGGCCAGACTCAGCGCGATCACCAGTGTGGCGAAGGCCCCGCTGCGGGACGCCTCGCGGTGGTCGATGACGACGGGGCCGGGATGCTGGGGTGGGTCCGGCCAGCGGCCTCGCAATCCCAGGCAGTGGCCGGGGATCGTCACCGCGGCCAGGATCGCTGCGAGGACGACATAGGTTGCCCGCCAGTCGTATCGCTCGACCAGCGCCGCGGCCAGCGGAGCGAAGACGGTGCTTGCCAGTCCGGCGGCGAGGGTGAGGATCATCAGCGCCTTGACGTAGTCGGCGCCGTACCAGCGGGTCAGGGCGGCGAACGCGGGCGGGTAGAGCACTGCGCCCATCGCCGCCCCGGCCAAGGCCCAGCCCGTGTAGAAGACGGGCAGGTTCGGCGACCACGCCACGATCAGCAGTGCCGGCACCGCGAGCACCGATCCGGCGGTCATCACCGCGCGTGGACCGGCGGCATCGAGAATGCGTCCGACGGGAATCCCGACGACGGCGGCGACGAGCTGGCTGAGCGAGAAGGCGGCCACGATCACCGACGGCGACCAGCCGCTCTCGTGTGAGATCGCCACCGACAGCACGGGGAACGCGTAGTAGAGGATTCCCCAGCTGGTGATCTCGGTCAGGCACAGCGTGGTCAGCACCCGTCGCAGACCGGTCTTGCCGAGGGTCTCGGTCTGCGGCGGGGCCGTCGTCTCGGTCACTCCCGGCTACCGGCCGGCGATGGACGGCGAGAGGGTCACCAGCTCCGGCTCGGTGTGGCGCAGCAACCGCCCTCGGCCGCGGCGGTGTCGGGCTCCTCGAGCACTCCCGCTCCGCCGCAGACCCCGGTCTCGGGAAGGATCAGCTCGACCCGGTGCGCGGCCTCGTGGTCGCCTGCGAGGTGCGCGGCGACGGAGCGGACCTGCTCGTAGCCGGTCATCGCGAGGAACGTCGGGGCGCGGCCGTAGCTCTTCATCCCCACCAGGTAGACGCCAGGTTCGGGGTGGCTCAGCTCGCGGACGCCGTGCGGGTACACGGTGCCACACGAGTGCACGTTGGGGTCGATGAGCGGCGCCAACTCGACCGGCGCCTGCAGGACCGGGTCGAGTCCCAGGCGGACCTCCGAGAGCCACGACAGCTCGGGGCGGAACCCTGTCAGCGCCACGACGCGGTCGACGTTCTCGATCTGCTGTCGTGCGTCGGAGACCAGCGTCACCGCACCGGAGTCACCGGATCCGATTGCTGCGGTCCGGAATCCGGTGACCACGGTGAGCAGGCCGTCGTCGACCGCCTTCTTCGCGCGCAGACCCAGAGCTCCGCGGGCCGGCAGCTGGTCGGCTTCGCCGCCGCCGAACGCCGATCCGACGGTGCCGCGGCGCACCGCCCAGGTGATCCGGGTGCCCGGCGCGTCCGCGGCGAGGGATGCGAGGGCGACGATTGCGGTCAGTGCGGAGTGGCCGGCGCCGGCGATCACGGTGTGCTTTCCCGCGTACTCGGCGCGGACCTGTGGGGCGTCGACGTCGGGGACGCGGTAGGAGATGCGGTCGGCGGCGGCGCGTTCGCCGGCGGCGGGCAGGCCCTCGCTGCCGAGCGGGTTGGGGGTGCCCCAGGTGCCGGAGGCGTCGATCACCGCTTGGGCGAGGATTCGGTCCTCGGCGCCGTCGGCTCGGCGGATGTGAACGGACAGCGGTTCGGTGTCGCGTCCGGCGTCGACGACGCGGTCGCGGCCGCGGCGCGCGACGCCGACGACCTCGGTGCTGTGGTGGACCGCGTCGCCGAGGGCGGCGGCGAGCGGGACGAGGTAGTCGTTGGCCCACTGGGAGCCGGTCGGATACGACTCCGGGTCCGGGTGCGCCCAACCGGTCTCGGCGAGCAGCCGCTCGGCGGCAGGGTCGATCACCTCGGACCAGCGGGAGAACAGTCGGACGTGATTCCACTCGCCGACCGCGGCACCGGCGCTCGCGCCGCGCTCGAAAACCAGCGGGTTCAGGCCCCGCTCTCGCAGCTCGGCGGCGGCGGCAAGCCCGATCGGGCCGGCACCCACAACGACCACAGGCAGGTCAGACATCACAACATCCTTTCATCGATGCGTATCGATTTACTCGCGATCGACTATATCGACGCCTGTCGATATACGCAACCATCGACAGACATCGATATAGTGGGGTCATGACTTCCCTCGACATGCCGGTCGTCCGGACCACCCGCCCCGCCGGGGCGGATGCACTGGCGACCGAGGACGCCGCGACATACGCCGGCTGGTTCGCGTGCCTGGCCGAACCGACCCGGGTGCGGCTGCTGCACCAGGTCGCCAGCCACCCCGCCGGCATCACCGTCGGCGCGCTCGCCGAGGCGCTCGGCGTGGGGCAGCCCACCGTCTCGCATCACGTCCGCAAGCTCGCAGACGTCGGGTTCGTCAACGTCCACAAGGACGGCACCAGCACCGTCGTCGTGATCAACCCGGCGTGCTGCACCGGGCTTCCGCAGGCCGCGGACGTGGTCATGGGCCTGCTCAACCCGCGCCCCTGCTGCCCGGAAGACCTGCCCGCCGACGTCACCGTCCGCCCGATGCGCAGTGAGGACCGCGACGCGGTCCGACGGATCTACGGCGAGGGCATCGCGACCCGCGCAGCCACCTTCGCCACCGAGGTCCCCACCTGGGAATCCCTCGACGCCCAGTGGCTCCCCGAGCACCGCTGGGTGGCCGAGACCGCCGGGACGGTCGTCGGCTGGGCCACGCTGAGCCCGGTCTCGAGCCGGGACTGCTACCGCGGTGTCGCCGAGAACTCGGTCTACGTTGCCGACGGCATGCGCGGCCGCGGGGTCGGCAAGGCGCTGCTGCACACCCAGGTCATCGCCGCCGACCAGGACGGGCTCTGGACGCTGCAGACCTCGATCTTCCCGGAGAACCGTGCTTCCATCGCGCTGCACCACTCTGCAGGCTTCCGCACCATCGGTGTCCGCGAACGCATCGCCCAACTCGACGGGCGGTGGCGCGACACCGTCTTCCTCGAGCGCCGTTCCGCCGCCGGATAGYTACGCGGACCAACGCAATCGTCCGACCGCTGGCCCCGCCGCTGACTGGGCGGGACAATGGTGGACGGGGTTTCCGA